>DATEHM010000246.1:0-17674 GCA_035279545.1 bacterium
GACGAGCCCTGATCGGTGCATCCATGGACGGTACGACCTCTGCTGCGACGTATGCTGTGATGAACTTGGAGCCGAGAATACGCCCCCATGAACGGAACTCCTGCTTCTGCCTTAAGACTTGGGCAACGGTGCACTAGTGTAGCGTCCGGAAGGTACGGTTACTCGGCACCAAGGCGAATCTACAGTGTGCGAGCATGCGAGCGCGGAGCGTCAG
The DNA here is from genome assembly GCA_035279545.1 of bacterium. Lineage (GTDB taxonomy): Bacteria > Sysuimicrobiota > Sysuimicrobiia > Sysuimicrobiales > Segetimicrobiaceae > Segetimicrobium. The sequence goes on from DATEHM010000246.1 coordinate 215, forward strand.
TATCAATACATTTCGGACGCAGCGCTAGTAGACGAGAGTGTGCGGCTTAGCAGAGAGTGTTCATGTGGAAGGCAAAGAATCCTTCTCTCTTGCATGAACACCAGACCTTGATGTTCATCATCCAGCGTAGTAATTATGGGTTTTCCGAGAATCGTGTGGGTAGGCGCGAACACGAGTACGCAAACAAGATGCCTGCCGGTCAGTGCAACCCTCTCTCCCGCTCCCACGGCCCGTCAACGGTAAAGCCTGCGGCCCGCTCCGCGGCCATTGACGACCCTCGTCGCGGGAAAGACCTGACCATTATGACCGCCAAGCAGAATGCTGGCCAGCTGGTCCCGGTGCAGTGGCCACGACCAACCCACTCGAAACCCGGTAGAGCCAATATTATTATGCTTGTGAATGAATCGGCGTCCTGACCATCGGTTTCTGTTCGAGATCGCAGCAGACCACGGGGGGCCATTTCACTGCAGCGCAAGCCCATGAGGCGGGGTTCTCCAAGAACCTGATCCGGTACTATGTCCGGCGAGGGAAGTTTCGGGCCGTGCGGCCCAGAGGGGGGAGTCTACCGGCTCCGGGACTTCCCATCTGGTCCACACGATGAGCTCTGGGCCGCGTTGGTAGCTGCCGGGCCTGAGGCGGTCTTCTCCCATGAGAGCGCGCTCCTCCTGCACAACCTCTCAGATGTCACGCCGCGGGGCATTGATCTGTGGATCCCGTATGAGAAACGCTGGCTCAAACCACGGTCTGTTGCACGCGGCGTCAAGCTCCACGTGGCACGCGCGCGGCTAAAACCGAACGAGATGACGGTTGTCGACGGATTGCGTGTCACGACGCCATTGCGCACGCTCCTCGACGTTACGATGGGCGATACGAATCCCCGGCAGGTCGTGCGGGCGATCAAGCAGGCCCTGGAGCGGCAATGGGTAACGGTCGACGCGTTGTTGAGCGCCGCGCGCGCGGAGGGACCGCAGGACCTCCACGCGCGCTGAGAGGTTCATTCGAGAGGCCAGTGAGTGAAGCGGTACCGAACCCATGAGCCCTTCCGGGACGCGCTACCAGGACACCTCGAGAGGCGTTCCCGCGAGCTCGGCGTCCCGGTTGAGCTACTACGCCGGCGCCTGGTCTTCCAGCGGTTTCTGGCACGGTTGCTGCAGATGGCTCCTAATCACTGGATCCTGTCAGGAGGGACCGCGCTAGATTGGCGTCTCGCTCATGGTCACGCGCAACGCGCGCGGACCACTGTCGACCTGGACTTCGTGTACCGGGCTACGTTGGAGCAGGCTCGCGCAGAACTCGAGCGAGCGGCTGAGATGGATCTCGGGGACTACTTCACGTTTGCCTTTGACCCAACTGCGCGGACCGCCGAGGTGGAAGGACGGTCCTTCCGGTTTCGCATCACGGCCTCTCTTGGTCCCAGGGCGTACCTCATGTTTCTGGTAGATGTCGGCATGATCGATCTCCTTCAATGGACACCAGATCGGATCGTAGTGGCGGATCCCTTCGGGGACTTGGGGTTTGGCCCTCTAACGGTGCGCACCTTGCCGATCCCGCACCAAATTGCAGAGAAGGTGCACGCGATCACGAATGCTGACCAGAGAGGGCCGCCCACGCACCCGCGTCGTCCAAGATATCGCAGACCTTGTAATGATCGCCACGACCGAACGGCCGCCAGCTAGCGACATCCGGACCGCGCTCATCGCGGTATTCACCGCCTACAACACACATCCGTTGCCCCTAGCGATGCCAGCCACCCCAACTGAATGGGCCCGCGACTACCGTGCCGCGGCAGAGGGTCTGCGCATCCCGTCAGACCTGGACACCGCTGACGCCTTGGTCGGTGAGTTCTTAAATGGAGTGTTGCAGGACACCGCTCGCGGAGTCTGGGACCCCATCGGTCGCCGGTGGCGCGACTCTTAGAGAGCCCCAGCGGAACAATCTGAGTCTGGTGTCAAACGGTGCTCCCTCACCCGGATTGTATCCCCGGTGCTTATTGCGCGCTTGGGCCCCGCAGCTCAATCCTCAACTGTCGAACAGTTGCCTTCTCCCATTGCGCGTATCCTGTAGGATCACGCCAAAACATCTGCCACGCTTCATTCAAGATGTCGCCGGTACGATGGCCGTGCCCCTTTTCAGCAAAGCGACAGCCTATGTCACCCCCGGCGTAGGGGAGGACGTATCCGCCCTCCCAGGTGAGGGAAGATTGAGTTCCCCGAACATGCGTTCGGTAGGGCATCCTGGTGGCGCTGGTGGGCATTCTAGGGGCGCGCCGGTGGATCCCTCGGTGCAAAGCATGCCGACCGGCCGACCCTGCATCACCGTCCTGCCGACAAAAGCGAAGTAACGGAGACGGCATGACAAGGGACGGAGCGGGCCAGGGACGAACCACCAAACGAACGGCGTGCGGGCTGCAATAACCCGGACCCTGCGCGTCGTTTACGGTCATAAGCAAGGGATCACAGAGGGCTTCGGCCCGGGAGGTGTGTGCGATGGCTCTTCAACTCGGGGACGTAGCGCCGGATTTCGAGGCGGAAACGACCGAAGGCCGGATCCGGTTCCATGAATGGATCGGCAACTCGTGGGCGGTGCTGTTCTCGCACCCCAAGGACTTCACGCCCGTCTGCACCACCGAGCTCGGCTACATGGCTAGGCTCAAGCCCGAGTTCGACCGGCGCAATACCAAGATCATCGGCCTAAGCGTCGATCCGGTCGAAGATCACACCCGGTGGGCGAATGACATCAAAGAAACGCAGGGCGCGGCGCCCAACTATCCCATGATCGGGGACACGGACCTCAGCATTGCCAAGCTCTACGGGATGCTGCCGGCCGCCACAGCCGGCACGGCGAAGGGACGTACGCCAGCGGACAACCAAACCGTGCGCACCGTGTTCGTCATCGGCCCCGATAAGAAGGTCAAACTTACGATCGCCTACCCCATGACGACGGGCCGCAACTTCGATGAGGTCCTGCGCGTGATCGACTCGGTGCAGCTCACGGCAAAGCACAAGGTGTCGACGCCGGTAAACTGGAAGCGCGGCGACGACGTGATCATCGCGGGGTCGGTGTCCGACGAAGAAGCCAAGAAGACGTATCCGCACGGGTGGAAGACGCCGAGACCCTACATCCGGATCGTGCCGCAACCGGAATGACGCCTTACACCATACCTACCGGGGGGCGCCTGCGGCCAAGGGCGCAGACGCCCGTCTACGAACCTCATTAGTCGACGATAGATCGAATATTCTGGTTGGATGCTCTGAACGGGGGGTGCTGTGTGTACTTCAAACAGTTCCTCGATGAGCGATGCGGATGTGCCTCGTACCTGATTGCATCCCGTCAGTCCCATGAGGCCGCCGTTGTCGACGCGGCGATAGAGACCGGCCAGTACGACGAGTTACTCCAGGAACGAGGGTTCCGCCTGAAGTATGTCATCGACACGCACGTTCACGCTGACCACGTGTCCGGCGCGCGCCGCCTGGCCGCAAAGCACGGCGCGGAGCTGTGCCTGCATGAGTCGGCGGCGGTCACGTATCCGTTCCGGGGGGTCAAGGACGGCGAAGAACTGCCCCTCGGCCAGCTCCGCCTGCGGATTCTGCATGTGCCGGGACACCGGCCGGAGCTGATCTCGGTGCTGGTGATCAACCCGCCTCGCAGCCCGGAGCCGTCCATGGTGCTGACCGGCGACTCCCTGCTCGTGGGCGACGTGGGCCGCCCAGACTTCGGCGGCGGCGACGCCACCGTGCAGTATGAGAGCGTGACGCGCCTGCTCCGGTTGCCCGACTGGGTGGCGGTATTCCCGGGGCACTTCGAAGGACCATGCGGCAAGGGTATGTGTGGCCGCCCGAGCACGACGATCGGGTTCGAGCGCCTCTTCAACCCGCTGCTGCGCCTCGGCCGCCCCGAGTTCATTTCAACGCTAACGGGTAGCGTGCCGGCGCGTCCGCTCAACATGGTCGCGATCGAAGCGACAAACCGCGGCCGGGCAGACGCTGCCTGGGCGATGCTCACCAGTCTGCCGCCGGTTGAGGAAGCGGATATCGAAAAACTCGACCGCGTGCAGGCGGACGCGGTCGTCCTGGATGTGCGCGAACCCGAAGAATACGCGTACGGCCACGTCCCGGGCGCCGCGAGTCTTCCGCAGGCCGAACTGGCGACGCGGCTGGCTGAGGTCCCACAGGACCGGCCTGTGTTCGTAATTTGCGAGAGTGGAATGCGGTCCCTGCGGGCCACGCAGTTCCTGCGGCAGATGGGTTACGCCCGGGTGACGAACGTGTGTGGCGGCACGGCTGCCTGGCGAAAGTCGGGCCGAAAGGTCGTCACGGAGCGGGGACACGAAAAGCCGCGCGTCGTCGAGTCCGAGTGGACGCATGGCGGTGGGATGACGTCGCCGGCCGGCACGTGATCGCCCACTCGTCAGGCAATAGACCTGGGTCTAGTCTATCGGCCTAGGCCGGAGAGCGAAACCGTTTGCCTGAGCCTCGCTGCCGACATTCGGGTTGGTTGTTGTGTACCGCTGCAACTCTGGCACCTTTTACATAGAAGTTAAGCTGAAATGGACAGACCGGTGGCTGTCGTGCTTTACGGGGTGGCGATGGCAGCCGTCATAATCGGTGTAGATTTCGTGTTCTTCAGAAACCGATTCTGGGAACGGCTGACAGTGAATATTGGCATCGTCTTGGTGTTCGCAGCTTTCTACTTGAGATTCCTCAGGCGTCCATGAACAAGGCGCGATAGCGCCCTTTCGCTGCGATTGTGCAGACGCACTTCGCACTCGCTACAGACGAGTGATCTGTGCTTAATGGCTTGCCGGGGTTCTTACTAGGACTAGAGAAGCGGCTAAAGACTAAAGAATCTAACAGACATTTCCTCAATAAAGACTTAACGGGAAGAACGGCACCTTCATCATCCGAAACGTGCGGTGGAGCTGATGCTGGAGGCTGATCGGCCCGTCGCATATTGACGCTTATATATCATTAAGGGCAAACAAAGCCAGGTGCGGGCCGGACGCTGTTGATCCCGCAGAAGTAACACCCCTGGTCGTTCAACGATCCGCCGACGGATCGTATGGCGTTTGCGCTTCGGCACGCCTCCTGCGGTTAGTGAAGGACATTGACATTTATCTACGTCCACGCGGGCATCCCATCGGGAGACACATGGGTGGAGCGCGAGAGGAAGCGGCTAAGGTCCGCAGAAGCTAATCCCGACCCAAATCGCTTCGCATCGGGGTTCATCGCAGAGGAGAGGAGTAGTTATGTCTCCAACGCCCGCGCTTCTGTCCGTACGCGGGGGTGCGCGGTCCCCGTTGAGCCAAGTCGCCATCGCCCTCCTCTGCACAAGCGTGTTGACGGCGGGGATGGTGTGGCTCCGCGGGAAGTTTCCGAGTCAGTTCCTTTTCGTCCCTATCCCCGTTATCGGCGCAGTCGCGTATTACGCGGGGTCAATCGCTGGCTATGGATCGGCGCTGCTGTGCACCGGGGCGGTATGGTACTTTATCATTTTCCCTGAACGGTCGTTCGCGATGTCCCCGGCGACGCTTCCCCTGCTGGGACTCTTTGTATTGGCATCGTGGACCGTGGCGTTCAGCGGGTGGCGGCTGCGCCGGGTCGAGGAGGCGCAGCGACACAGTGTGGCGGTGCAGCGGTTCCTCGCTGATGCGGGGGCCCTTCTGTCCGGTGCCTCATTGGATGTGTCGGCGAGATTGTCTGGGTTGGCCCACTTTTGCGTGCCTACGTTCGCCGACTGGTGCGCGGTTGATGTCACGGATGAGACGGGTACCATCCGGACGCTCGTGGTGGCCCATCGAGATCCCCTGAAGCTCCAGGTGGCAAGGGAACTGCAAGAGTGGTGTCCGCCCACCCCTCTATCTCCTCGAGGGTCGATGGCCGTCGTCCGGACCGGTCAGTCGGAATTATTTGAAGTGATTACCGAGCGCTTCTTGGAGCAAGTCGCCCCCGATGCCGATTACCTCAGCGTCCTTCGCCGTCTCGGGCTCACATCCGTAATGATCGTGGCGATTAGAGGCCGCGATCGGATCCTGGGGGCACTCACATTCGTGTCGGCCGAGGCCGGCCGGCGCTACGGTCGTGGCGATCTGGTCCTGGCGGAAGAAATCGGCCTCCGCGCCGGATTGGCGTTGGACAGCGCCGCCCTCTATCAATCCGAACAGGCAGCCCGCATAGCTGCTGACACGGCTCGCCTAGCCGCCGACACGGCTCGTCAAGCCGCTGACGCGGCTCGTCACGATGCCGACACGGCTCGCGTCGATGCAGAACGGGCGACCGACCGTATGGCGCGGCTCCAGGCGATCACCGCGGCGCTGTCAGAGGCGCTGACCCCGGCACAGGTCGCTGAGGTGATCGTTGATCGGGGGATCGCCGCATTGGACGCTCAGGCTGGGACAATGTGCCTGTTGAGCGAAGATGGGCAGACCCTGGATATTGTGCGTGCCATTGGCTATCCCGGGGACGTCATTGGGCGCTGGCGTCACATCCCGATGGCCGCGCGGATGGCAATCACCGACGCGGCGCGGAGGAGACAGTCGGTATTCCTCCCCTCCCGGAATGCCACGAACGCCCAGCATCCACATCTCGCCGAGCTTCAGAAGGCGCTCGATTGGGGGGCGCGCGCCGCTGTCCCGCTGATGATCCGGGGACGGCCGATAGGGGGGCTCCTGTTCATATTTGCGGACCCGCGGCCGTTCCCTGAGAACGACCGCGCCTTCCTGGAGAGTCTTGCCCGACTATGTGCGCAAGCGTTGGAGCGCGCTCAGTTCTACGAACGTGAACACCGGATCGCCGGCACGCTTCAGCGAGCGTTCCAGCCGGAGTCCCTGCCGAGCCTCAGCGGGGTCACGATCCACGCCGCATATGCGCCGGGCAGCCACGAGGCCGAAATCGGGGGCGACTGGTATGACGCGTTCACGCTTCCGACCGGCCACGTGATGCTGTCGGTTGGAGATGTCGTCGGGCACGGACTGCAAGCCGCCCTGATCATGGGACAGCTGCGCCAAACCATCCGCGCAGCCGCATTGGAGGGGTATGCTCCTTGGGCGATTCTCCGCCGCGCCGGGCACGTCCTCGCCGCGACCAGTGCCGGAGAGGGAATGGCCACTGCCATCGTCGGCAAGCTCGATTCTGAGACGCTCACGGTTGCCTTTGCCTCCGCGGGCCACCCGCCGCCTGTGCTTGGTACCTCGGAAGGATGCGTGCAGATTCTCCCAGTCACAGGCGATCCGCCGCTGGGGATGCCCGGTGCTGACAGCCCGGCCGAGCGCATTGTGTCGTTGCCAGCTGGCTCGATGCTGGTGCTGTATACTGATGGACTGATCGAAATGACCCGTGACCCCGTCAAGGGCGAGGCGGCCCTGCAGGAGGCGGTGCGCGCCGCGCTGCAGACGGGCCCCGAGGATCCCGCGCGTGCGATTCTCGAGCACGTCCTTCCGCAGGGATCCTCGCCACGCGATGACGTCGCGCTCATCACCGTAGCGGTCGCGACCGTTTCCCCCGACCGGTCGAGATGATTCTGCCGTCGCCTCCAGCCGACGCGTGTTCCTTGGCCCGGGGCGCTGCGGCTGTGCATTTGACCTCCCAGCGCGATGGTGCCGTGGAAGCGGGCCGTACCGCAAGACGCATCGGTAGGGGAGCGGTGCGGGAGCGGCCTTCCAGCCTGGCCGCAAGCGCAAAAGGGTCCAGGCGTCTCCACCTCTTCGCAGGCGTCTGCCGTGGCGATCTTCACATACCTCTCCGCTGCCCGAGAAATCGCGGCTCGGGAGGGCGTCGAGCACCACACCTCACGCCGGCACAGGAGTTCTCAATACGCATACCAGATTGGCAATCGTGTCGGGAATGATGATGGCGAAGAAGCGGCTGTCGAACGCGCCCGGCATGGCTAGTCAACTTCTACCGTTAGCCAAAGCTCAACGCAATGGTTTTTTGCCAGGCTGGTCACCCCGATGGTGGCGCGACCCCCAATTCCCCGATCGTCCAACACCTCGGCGAACAGGTCGGTGGCTCCGCTCGACACTCTGTGCACATCGTAAAATGAAGGGGTACAAACAACAAAGCACAAAGAACGCACCATACTTACGATTCGGTCGAGATTCCCGACAGCCTGCTTAATCCCCGCGAGACAGTTGATCCCAGCCAGCCTTGCGGCTTCATAGCCTTGCTCCACGGTAACGGTATCTCCGAGTCTTCCCGGGTGCACGATAGCGCCGTTTCGCTCCGGCACGTGTCCACTGAGGAACAGGAGACTGCCGACCTGATGGTGGGCCTTCATCTTGCCGTAACTCGTGCCGTAGTAGCCTACCCGCCCGAAATCTGGCAGGATGATGCCCAGGTCCTTCAATCGCTGCTCGACATGCGCCATAGTCACCCCTCCCCGTGTCTAACGAGCACCGCATAAGGGACCCCCGTTACCGTTCCTCTTGAATGGGGATATATGGTTCTCCGCATTGACCGCCCCTTCTATCGCGCTGATGAGACTCCTTTACGCTCTGCCGGCCAAACCAAGAGGGTTCGATCCCGGAAGAGCTCAGCGGGAGGGTGAGGATCAGTTTATATCCCTCAAACCTCCACCCTTTTCCCTCAAGATGGTTCCAAGGTCTGAGCGAGTCCTTCCGAAAGTCAAAGGAAACCCAAAGGAGGGCACATTCCTAAGTTACAGCGGGGGTAGTCAGCGAGCACGTGTACAACGAGGCTCCTGAGAAGCCCCTAGCCAGGCGGCTCGATAGCCTGGAATCACGGCTGGATGGCGAGGTGGGAGGGCTGTCAACCTTGGCAGCATATCCGCCCACGGTGAGCCAGTCGAGGCGTTCTCGCTGTTTGATATCATTGTGGGAGGTGACCTCGCCTTGCGAGCATTTTCTTCGAGTGCCGCATTACGTTTCCCGTTGCGCCTCATTTGCAATGGGGCCGCTCCCCCGTCACTCGGCATGGGAGCACGGCACGACCCACTGTGGCGAACCGTCCACGCGCGTCGTCCCGCGATCTACTTCAGCCCACCCAGATTATGCGGCGGGGTCTGCCGGACAGCCCCGTTCCAACCAAATCGGGGCAAGAAACTGCTCATGGCCGTTCCGGCCAAACCGTCGAGAGATCGCCTCACCGAAGCCCAAGCAAGGGGGGGCGTCGATGTCTAAACGGGCTATCGATCTGAATCCCTACATTTTGGTCGTTGAAGGCCCCCCCATGGGCTTAAAGAAATTCGTGTGGCGTTAGAAGAAGGCTGGATACACCGTAATGGAAGCTCGAGATGGGCGCCACGTGCTCGAGCTGATGACACAACACCCTGACTTGATCATTGTGGATCTGGTACTGGCGGACATCGATAGATTTAATCTCACACAGAAGATTCGAAGCCTGTCGGGCGGCCCTGACATCCCGATCATCGCCTACACGGGTGTCATGACCAGGTTAGAGGAGGCGCGGAGCGTTAAAGTGGGATTTACCGATTACCTCTTCAAACCGATCACGCCGTCACGTCTTCTCGAGACCATTGAAACCTACCTGCCGCCGAAAGGTAGCCCCGGACGGGTAGGGACGGGGGAACGGCTCCGTGAAGTGGGAGCCAACGATCTGGTACTCAAGGATCCAGGATTCACATCGGTTGTCGCCGCCGTCAGTTCGACGTTGGGCTCGACGCCTCCCCCGGCAACCAGGATCTCGCGCGGGTTAGGAGAGGACTACACTCGTCGGCTTGCTCAGCAACGTGATCGTCAGATGATGCTCAATACGAGCATCCACCGGCGATTGAGGCAGCGGGAGGCCGAGCTGGCCGTCCTGTCAACGTTCTTGGACGCGCTTTTAGCATGGCTCGGTGGAGGAAATTCTTGAGGAGCTGCTGACGAGAGTTCTGCATGCGGTCGGTGCCTTCAAAGGCGTTATCTTCTTGATTGGGCCGGATGGGACCCTGCAGCCTCGAGTTCAGTTGGGGTTTCCCCATTTGACCGACGAGGGAGTGGTGGACTTTTTCGTCACGCGCAGGTACTCCACCGCGCGATTGAAGAGAAGATGCCCGCGGTGGTGCCCTTAAAGATGCCCCGGCAGATCCTGCGCAATTTCGAGCGACCGGAGCTGTCGGCGCTCATCGCCCCGCTTCTTCACAGTGACAAATGCCTCGGCGTGCTCGCCATGACGTGCGGCACGAGGATGTTCACGGAGGAATTGTTCCCGTATGCGAAGGCCGTTGGAACCCAGATCGCGCAAGTCCTGGGGATGATCCATGTTCTGGGCATCCCGCAGGAAAAAACGATGACCGGACGCCACGCCGGGTAGGGTGGGGCGTCATGCCACCCTCGGGTGCAAGCGCGGTTCCCCGCGGCTCGCGTCCGCTCAATGACACCGGGCAACCGACAGGACACCGATGCTTCCTCCCAGCGTGGGGGCAGGGTGCCGTGAAGCGCGAGGGCGCGCGGCCGGGTGTGTCGGATCAACGTCGGGAAACTCCACAAACGATCCCCTGCTCATGGTGCCCCCATTTCGGCCACTTGCGTCTCTGACACGCACCAGCGAAAGGGATTTCTGCCAATTTAGCGAAGGAAAGATTGGGGCAGGTTTGGGACTCTTGGTTGTAGTGGCTCCGCAATTGAGTGATCGGCCCTCCCACGTCTCCCGCGAATGAACTCGAGGTGGAGTTGCGGGGGATGGGGGACCGGGCGTTACCCGGCGGATCATGACGAACGGAAAATGTCCGGGAGCGAGCGTCTTCGGCATCGCGCGCGCGGCGTTGGTGGATGCTCCAAGCGGCTGCGGCACGACGTGATCGAGCACAGCGGAGTCGAGGCGAACCCGATGGCGATGCACGGAGTCTGCGGGAACGCTCGCACCCGGACGGAGGGGGTGCGGTGACCGCGTCCCCCCTCCAACCGGCGGTCGATGCGGCGTGGCTGTCCGCCCACCTTGCCGAACCCGATCTCCGTATCGTCGATGCCACATGGTACTTGCCGACGCTCCACCGCGATGCCCGAGAAGAGTTTCGTCAGGCTCATGTCCCTGGAGCCGTGTACTTCGACATCGATGCGATCGCCGACCAACGCACATCCCTCCCGCACATGCTTCCGGATGCGGAATCCTTCGCCGTGGCCGTCGGGGCTCTCGGCGTCGGTGAGGGGGATCGCGTCGTTGTCTACGGCGGCCGCCACCTCGTCGCCTCCGCGCGGGTTTGGTGGACGTTTCGGGCCTTCGGTCACGACAACGTCGCGGTGCTGGACGGCGGTTTCCCCCGCTGGCGGGAAGAGGGCCGCTCGGTCGCGTCGGGCGAGCCAAGGCCCGCGGCGTGCCGCTTCCGGGCTCGCTTTCGGCCCGAGCTTGCCGCCGACCTTGATCGCGTCCGCCAAACTCTGGTGGGTCCGGGGGAGCAGGTGGTCGACGCACGCTCGTCTGGGCGCTTCGTTGGGACCGAACCGGAGCCGCGCCCGGGGGTCCGCTCGGGCCACATCCCGGGAAGTTTCAACCTTCCCTATGAGCGCCTGTTCGGACCCGATGGTGCGCTGCTGTCCAAGGACGGGCTGCGGGACATGCTCGGGGCCATCGGGCTGGATCTTGACCGTCCGGTGATCACGAGTTGCGGCTCCGGGGTGACCGCCGCGGTGCTGGCATTCGGTCTCTACCTCCTCGGCCGGGACCACGTCGCCGTGTACGACGGCTCGTGGACCGAATGGGGGGGCCGCACGGACACGCCCGTCGAACGCTAGGCGGGCTGTTCTGCCGAGGGACTCCTCGGCATGATCCGCAGCGATCAACCCCGAAGGCGGGTGAGAGCGGGTGAAGAATTCGAATTCTCATTCCTTCCGACGTCCGTCGATGCGGCAATTGGCGGGTCGCGAGATAGAACGGTCCCCAGCGCGGCAGCCATTTCGAATTCGGACCGGTACCGTCCGCGATGCGCCGGCGATCTTTGCGCTCGTGCGATGGCTGGCTCGATATGAAGGGCTGAAGCGGGAAGTCAAGGCCACCTTGCCGGACCTTCGGCGGCACGGGTTCCGGCGGCGTCCGTATTTCCATACCCTGATCTGTTGGCGCGGTCGGGAACCCGTGGGGTTCGCGCTGTATTTCTTCGCCTACTCGACGTTCTTGGCGCGTCCCACGCTCTACATTGAAGATCTCTTCGTGCTGTCCCGCTGCCGGAGGCAGGGGGCGGGCAAGGCGTTGCTCACCGCGTTGGCCCGTGTCGCCGCCCGGAAGAAGTGCGGGCGGATGGAATGGGTCGTGCTTAGGGGGAACACCCCCGCCATCCGATTTTACGAGCGGTTGGGAGCTACTTTGCGGACGGAGTGGATCCTCACGCGCCTGACGGGGGCACCCCTTCGTCGGTTGGCGGGAAGCTCGCGTCCCGGTCGAGCTGCGGTCGGAGATGGAAACGCCTCGCGGCGGTCGTCCCCGACCGCCGCGAGGTAGGGGTCACGCATCATGTGGCCGAGCGGTGCCGGTTACGAGCCGTGGTTCGGTAGTGGTTGCTGGACCATGGGTTGATCGTTTTGCGGCTGATTGGTGCTGTAGGCATCGTTGCATGCAAGCGCCGCTGTCGTCAGGATGCCCACCGTCAATCCCACGATCACGGCCGCGATGAGCTTGCGCATCCGTTGCCTCCTTTCCCCCGGGTGAGTCCGCAAGCCGGGTTCTTGTGTTCGGGGGTTCGCCGTCCCCGCGAAATCTCCTGTCCGCACCCAGGGTCGGCCGACGGCCCGCCGGGGGCAAGGGGATGGGCGGCGGCGACGCGGGGTTACGGGGCGGGAACCCGCACGGCGACCACCTCTCCCCGGGCGTGCTCTTCGAGATCCGTGAACAACGAGCAGGTCAGCGTCGTGGTGCCGTCGTCCAGCTCCCGAACTCTGGCCCGGAGGGTGAGCGGGGTGTTTGCTGCCGCCGGGCTGAGATAGGTCATCTGCAGGGAGGCGGTCGCGTAGCGGATTCGCCGCGCCGGACCGCCTTGCGGGCCGTCCGCCAGGTGGGCGGCGGCGACCGCAGTGCCGAGGCAGTGGCAGACGATCAGATCCGCGACGGCCCGATCCTCGATCGCCTCCGACGAGCCGATCCCGGGCACGGTCCGCGGGTACCAAGTGCAGACGGCCTCGTCTTCGGCCCAGTAGCTCTCGAGACGCCACCCGGGCGCCACGTGCCCCGAGCATTCGCAGCGGTAGCCGTGCAGCCGCTCATTCTGAAGAATCGACATGTCCATCGATCAGGTCTCCTCTGTACCCAGGTTTGGTGCTCTGAGGAGAGATTACGCCGCCGTGGGCCCGGGGGCTTCGTCCGCAGGATCAAAATGTCGTTTCGGCCCGGCCGAAATCAAGGGGAATCGAATCATCCGAACGATCGGACTCCCAGAGGCGATCGATCCGGTCTAGGGGAATGTTCGCCTACCGATGCCCCGGGGGACACGCGGGGCCATGGAGGTGGGACCGGGTGATGCAGAATCGGATGAAGGCGAGGTTGCTGGCGGGCCGGCCGGCGCGAGGCGTCTCGGTGATGATCCCCTCGCCGCAGGTCGTCGAGATGCTCGGCCGCCTCGGGTTCGACTGGGTGCTGATCGACTGCGAACACGGGACGATCTCTCGAGAGAGCGTCGAGGAGATGGTCCGGGCCGCCGAAGCGAGCGGGATCACCCCCATCGCTCGCCCAACCGGCCATCAGGCGGAGGCGATTCTCCACGTGCTGGAATGCGGGGCGCTGGGTGTGCAGGTCCCCCATGTCCACACCGCCGTCGACGCGCGTCGTGTGGTCGAGGCGGTGAAGTATCATCCGCTCGGATCCCGCAGCCTCGCCGCGGCTACCCGGCCGGCGGGGTACGGCTTGGGCGTCCCGATGGCCGGCTACGTGGAGGCGGCCAATCGGGAGACGTTGGTGTGCGTCCAACTCGAGGACGAAGAGGGGCTCCGCCACCTGGACGAGATGTTGGAGGTGGAGGGCGTGGACGTCGTCTTTATCGGCCCATCCGATCTCGCGCAGTCGATGGGGTATCCGGGCCGTGCCGATGCGCCGGAGGTGCAGCGGGCGATGGCGCAGGCGTTCGCGAGGATCGCGGCTTCGGGACGCATCGCGGGGTCGACCTGCCGCACCGATACCCTTCGAGATCGGCTCCGGCAGCGTGTGCTGTACGTCTACACGCACCTCCCAGCGCTGCTGGCGGCCGGCGCAACGGAGTTTCTCGGCACGCGGGCGTAGACGGGTCCGCCCAAACCTAACGTCAACGGAAGGCGATTGACACGCACGTGAGGTGCCCCCTACAATGGACACATATGCGCCGAGCGACCGGATACTAACATGGGGGGGCGAGGGCACGGCATGACAACGTTCTATCAAATTGGAGAGGTCTGCCAGCGGACGGGGCTCACCCAGCGGACGCTGCATTACTACGACGAGATCGGCATTCTCGTGCCCACGGAGCGGTTGACGGGGGGGCAGCGGCTGTACAGTGCGGGTGATCTCGAACGGATCGAGCGGATCAAGAACCTGAAACAGCTGCTGGGATTGTCCCTCAGCGAGATCAAGCGGATGCTCGATGCCGACGAGGCACGTGACCGGTACCTGTCGGCGGCGCAAACGGACGCGGATCCGGCACGGCGCAACAAAGCGGTGGAGAGCGCGCTGCGAGTGACCGAGGACCAGCTGCAGTCGGTGCGGGGAAAAGTGCAGCAGTTAGGGCGGCTGCAGCGCCAGCTTGAGCGACAGGTGCGGGAGCTGCGCCGTCTCACCCTCCCCGCCGGATCCCCGGAGGTGCCCATGGGGATCGGGGGGCGATCCTGATGCGCCGATCCTGGTTCTGGATCCCCATCGTCGCGGCCGCGTTGGGCCTCGGGCTGCTGATCGGTCGGGGCATCGCCCCGGTGCCCCCCGGTCGATCGGCAAGCGCCGACCCCGCGCCCGCGGCGTCCGTCAAGGGGCGGACCCCACCCCCGCCGCTGGTTGGCGTGGTCCATCCGAAGCGCATGACGATTCCGGTGACCCTGCAGCTGACCGCCAACATCGCCTCGCTCAAGACGGCCGTCCTCTACACGAAGACCCCGGGCTACCTGCTTTCGGTGGCCGTCCGACCCGGGGATACCGTGCGGGCCGGGCAGGTGGTGGCGGTGGTCGACCATGCCCAACTCGACGCCCAGGTCGCCCAGGCTCAGGCCACCGCCCTGGCCGCCCAAAACGGCGTCCAGACGGCCAGGGTGGCCGTGGCGACGGCGCATGCGCAGCTGCTGAACGCGCGCGCCGGCCAGCAGAACGCCCAGGCGCAACTGGCGAACGCCAAGGCCGGCGTGGTGAAGGCCCACGCCACGCTCGTCGACGCCCAGTCGACCCAGCGGCGCACGGCGGACCTCGTCAAGCAGGGCGCCGCCGCCCAACAGAGCCTCGATGACGCGAACGCTCAGGTCGAGACCGCGCAGGCGAGCCTCGAGGCCGCGCAGGCGCAGGTGAAGGTCGCCGAGGCCCAGATCGCTCAAGCGGACGCGCAGACAGCGGCCGCCAGCCAGCAGGAGGCCTCCGCGGCCACCCAGGTGCAGACCCAGCAGGCGCAGGCGGCGAGCCAAGCGGCCGCGCTGGAGAACGCGCGCTTGGGCGCGGTCGAGGCCACGATCACGGCTCCATTCGGCGGGGTCGTCGTCAGCCGGAGCCTCGACCCTGGCGCGTACGTGACGCCGGGAACCTCGACGCCGATCCTGACGATCGCCGACCTAGATCAGATCGATGTGGTCGTGAACGTGACCGAGGTGCAAATCGCCGTCGTGCACCAGGGCGCGTCGGTCCAGGTGATTACCGACGCCTATCCATCTCAAACATTCCGGGGAGTGGTCAGCCGGATCGCGGGCGGGGCGGATCAAGCGACGCGAACGGTCCAGGTGGAGATCGACATCGCAAACCCCGGGCATCTGCTCCGGCCTGGGATGTACGCCACGGCCCAGCTCTCCGCCGGCGCGGACAAGAACATCCTCGTCGTGCCGCTTGGCGCGCTGGTCACCGTGGGCGACCAGCACTTCGTCTGGGTGGTCAAGGATTCCGCGGTGACGAAGCGCCAGGTGGTGGTGAGCCGGGCCAGCGGCGACGTCGTTGAGGTCACCGCCGGGCTCGATGACAGCGATCAGGTGATCGCCCGCGGCGCCGACCTGGTGCGCGAGGGGCAGCGGGTGAGGGCGGTTCCCGTCGGAGGGCTGTAGGAAGTCCGATGTTCCTCACCCGCGGGGCGACCCGCAACCCGATCTTCATCCTGATGGCGTGTATCGCCGTCGTGGTGCTCAGCCAGATCGCGCTCTCCCGCCTGCCCACCGATCTCTTCCCCAAGATCACTATCCCCGTGATCTCGGTGATCACCAACTACCAGGGCGCGAGCCCGGAGGCGGTCGAGCGCACCGTCACCTACCCGATCGAGCAGGCCGTCACCCGGGTGGCGGGGGTGCAGCAGATCCTCTCCACCACCCGCCAGGGCTCCAGCAACGTGCAGGTGTGGTTCAATTGGGGGACCGACCTGAATACCGCCGAAGTGGAGATCATCCAGAACGTCCAGCGGGTGATGCGGTCGCTGCCGACGGGGGTCAGCCAGCCCTTCGTCCTGAAGTTTGACGTCTCCAACATCCCGGTCGCCCAGGTGGTCGTGGGGGGCGGGGGGCTCGACGCCCGGCAGCTGTACGACCTCGCCTTCAACACCATCGAGCCGCAGCTGGAACGCCTCCCCGGAGTCTCCCAGGCGTTCGTCAACGGCGGCCTGGTCCGCCAGTTCAACGTCAGCGTGGACCCACACAAGCTGGTCGCCACGGGGCTCACGCTGCAGGACCTTCAGGGGGCGATCGCCCGGTACAACGCGCTGATCCCGTCCGGGAGCCTGCGGAACACCCGGATCGACTACCAGCTGAACGTCCCCACGCTGCTGCAGAGCGTTCCCGCGATCCAGAACGTCGTGATCAAGACACCGCAGGGCGTGCCGGTGCACATCCGGGACGTGGCGCAGGTCGCGGACGCGGCGGCGGACCAGACCCAGATCGTGCACGTCGACGGCAAGCCCGGCGTGCTCATGTTTGTCAGCCGGCAACCGGATGCCAACACCATCCAGACGGTCAACGCCCTGCGCGCGGCGCTGCCGCACCTGACCGGGCTGCCGCCCGGGGTGACCCTGGACATCGGATTCGACCAGTCGCGCTACATCCGCGCGGCGATCACCACCCTCGGGCACGAGGCGCTGATCGGCGCGGGCCTGACCTTTCTGGTCGTGCTGGTGTTCCTGCGGAGCTTCTGGAGCCTGTTCATCGTCGGGCTGGGGATCCCGCTCTCCGTGGCGAGCGCGCTGCTGCTGCTCTATTTCACGGGCCAGACGCTGAACGTCTTCACCCTCGGCGGGCTCACGCTGGCGATGGGGCGGTTGGTCGACGACGCGATCGTCGTGCGCGAGAACATCACGCGCCACCTCACCATTCCCGGGCGGACCGTGCTGGAGGCGGTGGTCACGGCGACGCAGGAAGTCGGGCTGCCGGTCCTGGCCTCCACCGCC
>DATEHM010000247.1:0-5141 GCA_035279545.1 bacterium
AGATGGAACGCGTAGAGCGACCACACCTCGGTCGTATAGAAACCCGGCCCCCCGTTCGTCGTCAGAAGGATGTACTCGAACGACGTCAGCAGCGACAGCGTTTGGTACGCGGTGACGAACAGGATGGGCCACCGCAGGCGCGGCAAGGTGATGCGCCAGACCTGCTGCCAGACCGATGCCCCATCGACCTGTGCCGCGAGATACTGGTCGCGCGGGATCCCCGCGATCGCCGACGAGAAGATGAGCATGCCGAACGACGCGCCGACGAACCCGTTCAGGCACACGACGAACGCCCATGGATGAGCGTTCATCCAGTTGTGCCCGGGGACCCCGACGAACCCCAGAATCTGGCTAATCATACCGTAGGGGGGTTCGGCGGCGAACCACCGCCACATCAGCGCGAAGATCACTGACGGCGTAATCCGCGGCAGCATCCACAGTACCCGGAACAGCCCCGCCGCCTGCTCCGACAGGTGGGCGGTCAGAAGCGCCAGCACGAGCGCGAGCCCGACGTTGAAGAATACGAGCGTGGACACGACGTAGGTCACCGTGTTCCGCAGCACCAGGATCAGCCAGGGGCTGTGCGTGATCTGGGCGTAGTTACCGAGGCCGATCCAGCGGTACTGGCCGAGTCCGGTCGCGACGCTAAGGTTGGTCAAGCTGATGACGATCGTGACGACCGCCGGTGCCAAGAACAGTGCGGCGACCAAGAGGCCGGCGGGCCCAAGGAAAAAGACGGGGGACACCGCCCCGCGGAGCACGTCGCGGGCCGTGCTCCGCCCCGCCGCCGGCGCTGCCCTCAGGAGTCGCACCGTGCCCGCCTACCGGATCACGACGTTGTCGCCCAGGTTCGTACGCATTTGCTGTGTCACCGTCTGCACCGCCTGATCGGGCGACATCTGCCCAGCGATGACCGCGGAGAGGCCCAGCCACATCGCCTGGTCATAGGTCCCAAAGTTCTTGTCGTTGGGAAGGAACGTCGTGTACTTCAGCATGTAGGTCGTATCGGTTAAGAACTTGTCCTGCGCATACTGAGGAACCTTGGCTTCGTCCTCGAGGATCGCGAGGTGGCCGCTCCCGATCGCGTGCCGGGCGTTGAGCGCGGGCGTGGTGGCCAGCGCGAGCAGCTGCGCCGCGAGATTGGCGTGCTGGGAGTTCTTGCTGATCATATATACGATCGGATGGCTAAGCGTGACCGGCTGGTCCCCCCGCTTGCCCGCCGGCACGAGCGCGAACCCGTAGGTCTGCCACAACAAGTCTGCCGGCATCTTGTACTGCTTGATCCATTGGGCCCAGCACCACGTACCGCATTGAGTGAACAAAATCTTGCGGTCCACGACGACCTGGTGCCAGCTGTTCCAGTCGGTGCCGATGATGTCCTTCGGGGTCACCTTGTACGTGAAGACCGCATCGTGGAAGAACGTGTACTCGTCGCGCAGCGCCTTCGTATCGAGCAGCAGTTTCCCGCTGCTATCGGCCATCTTGCCGCCGAACGCCTCGTAGTACATGTAGTAGTCTGGCCCGTTAATTGGCCGGATCCACCAGCCGTGCCCGGCGGCGACGAGGCTCTTGTCCTGGGCGTCCTTCGCGGCCTTGAGGAGGTCGGTCAAGGTAAACTGCCCCGCCTCGATCGCCTTGGGCAGCCCCGCGACCTGGGCGTGGCTCCACCCCAGTTTCTCCAATAGCGGCATGTTGTAATACAGAGGTCGCGCTTCGACGTCCTGGGGAATCGCGTAGATCGTGCCGTCGTACTTGGTTGCGCCCCACAGCGTCGGGAAGACGTCGGCGAACTCCTTATACTTCTTCACGTAGGCGTCGAGGGGGTCAAT
The DNA here is from genome assembly GCA_035279545.1 of bacterium. Lineage (GTDB taxonomy): Bacteria > Sysuimicrobiota > Sysuimicrobiia > Sysuimicrobiales > Segetimicrobiaceae > Segetimicrobium. The sequence continues at coordinate 1,830 of DATEHM010000247.1, forward strand.
GTACCCGGCGGCTGCCCACGCCGCGATGTCCTCCTCACCGGTCGCCACGATGTCGGGGGCCTTGCCCGACTGCGCCGCGAGCACGAATCGCTGCTTGTACGTTCCCCAGTCCCCGGTCCAGAACGTCGCGTTCAGCGTAACCTGCGTATCACTGCCCGCCGCGGCCAGTTGCTTGTTGAGCGTCTCCATCGCGCTGATCAGGTTGTCTTTGCGGTAGTAGGACGGTTCATCAGGACCAATGGTCCACGCCGTCAGCTGCACGGCCTGCGCTGCGGGCGATCTCTGGGTCACCCCCAGTGTCATTGAGATCAGTACGACAATCGTCATGAGGGCTACCGCTAATGTCCCCCTCCACGTCGGACCAGGTGATCGTACGATCATTTAGTCCACCTCCCGAAGAAACGCGTTCATCGGACACGATCTGAGGATTCGGCGCTCTTTGATGACCGCTGTTCACAAGCGCGTGGCGTTTGGTTAAGTTTTATCAACACTTACTATCAATTATGTGAATGATTTACATATCCTGCAAGAGGCCGAACATCGCCCGAGTCGAAACCGAGACCGCTCCTCAAGAGTGCCCTCTGGGGAGTTTCCTTCGCGGCCGGTCCTCCGGCCGCGCCGGCCACAGCATCTCCCCGATCCGCAGCTCGATCACTCGTACCGCCGCGCCCAGCTCCGCCCGCTGGTCGTAGGCTTTCATGCCGACCGGCGGGCGAGCCCCGTGGGCGCGCTGACGTTGGAGTGACCCACGGTACACGGACGCTCAGCAATCAGGTCGTCGCCCTATTCCAAAGGGTCTCCTCTGGTAGCTACCTGTCTGGGCTACGGGGGGAGCAAGGATGAGGGGGCCTGACGACGTTTCCGGTATTCCTGTGGGTACGCACGATGTCTGCGCGGTGTGCGGCAAGGCCATCGTCATGACGCAACACGGGTGGGTGCACCTGGAGCTACACCAGCTCCATTTCGCGAAGCCACGCAACGTAAGTGCCTACGCGCTGCGATACCATCGGCACGGGAAAACCCAGAGCAATCTGCCGGGATGGTAGACCACCAATATGATCGGCAACGTGACATCCAGGATGCAATCCTACGAAAGCTCAAGACCACCCAAACTTTGCCGCGAACGCGGGGGTCCCGGGGGCCCCACCATTACCGAATCTTCACGGTTGGCCAAATACCCTCGCAAATCGGCGACCTCGTGGACAAGTGTCTTCGGATTTGACCAAGTAGAACCGGATCCTACACGAGCGCAGAAGCGACACGAATGGGATGCCGTATCCCTCGGGAACGGTCGTGATCGTTGGGTAGCAGCCCGGGAACGGCCAGCGCCATTCCCACTTGATCATCATGAAGGTTGCATAGCCGTAGTCCTCGTAGTGACGGAGCGTCTTGACCTGCCCGAGCCCCACCTTCAAGGCTTCGTACGCGGGGCTCCCCGGCGTTCTCATCCCGGCGATCAATTGCTGCAACTGCGTGTTGTTTCGGAACTGCGGGGCCGACTGCAGCCCCTGCGCGATCTGCTGGCTGAGCTTGTCGAGGAATTGGCTCGTGTAGGCACCGGAACTCGTGAGCCCGGACGGTGGGTATTCAACAGGGCTCGTCAGCAGCGTCATGATCGCCCCATCCCCTGGCAGGCAGATACTGTTCCAGAAGTACGGGGTGAACGGGTAGACCTGCGTGTCTTGCCCGCCGGTCCCGGACCAGTGACGGTTCACGCTCACGTGCCCGCCATCCGCGTCAATGAAGCTCAACACCGCCGCCGTCGTCCCCGCGGGGAACTGTGCCCACGCGACCGCAGCGAATGCGCCGACTGCCAGAACTGCCACGCAGGCTGCCACGACGCTCCTAATTCGCATCTGCTTCCACCGTCCCGGCCTGACCAATTGGGGGAATGAATGCTGCGCCGGCCCGTGCACACCGGACTGCATGATCGAGGAGCGCGTTCACCGGAAATGACTTGCGGTGGTGCCGCCGAAGATACGCGGCATACGCCCGATACAGCAGCCACCAGAGCGTCCACCAGCGGCCGTCCTGGGTGAACACCGCGACCACCGCGTCTCCGGCCCCGAGGCGCTCGAATCGGGCCAACTCCGCGGCCTGCCGCGGACGTAACGTGAACGCTGTCCCGCGGGTCGCCTTGACCTCGATGGCGTATCCGCGGGCGACGGCGATGTAATCAAATGGCCGCGGCCGCGTGAATCGAGCTTTCGGGCCGGCGGCAAAATGACCGTAGGGCGGGTCCTCGAACTTCTGGTGCCAGAGGCCGCAGCGATCGAGCCCGCGCACAAGTCGCGGACTCAGTGTTTTTTCGATCGACCGGCTCACGGGACCGTCTGGGACACGAGGTAGGTGTTACCTTGGGCCCCCACGGCAACCACGGGCCACGAGATGATGACCTTCCCCTGCGTGCCGCCCCCGATTCTGATCACCCCGGACTCGGCGCCTCCAGGTGGGATCCGGCCTTCCAGGCCGCTCGTGTCCTGCCGTGTCAACGAGACGTCGGAGACGGCATTCCCGTCCAACGTAGCGACCTTGAGCCGCGCCAGATCCAGTACGACGGCGTTCTGGCCAGTGTTTTGCAAGCTGTAGGAGACGAGCATGCCGCCGCCACTCTGTGTCGCCTGGACCTGCCACGACAGCCAGGCGGGGAGCGGCGTCGGGGTCACCGGGTTCGCGTGCGACCGCGCCCCGGCCGGCGACGTCGCCGAGGAGGGCTGCGCCATCGACGCCTTGATCGGCGCCCATCGGGTGCGCTGCTGGGGCGTGAGTGTCGCTTCAAAAGCTGTCATCGCGGTTGCGGTCGGGACCGCGATCAGTGCCGTCAAGAGGCTCCACTGCTGCTTGCTCAACCCCTTCGTAAAGGCGTCCCAATCGGCAGCTTTGACCTGCGGGGCGGGCTGCGCCACCTGCGGTCTCGTGGCGGAGGCGACTGGTGCCGCGGCCTGCGGGGCCGGGCGCTCAGGCTCACGCGGTTCCGCGACGGTCGGGGTCACCACGGCCGCGGCGCCGGCGGGGCACGCCACCGTGTACAGGTGATTCCCCAATTGCTGCGCCGACGATTTCACGAGAAGCTGGAGCGGATTCCCGTCCCCTTGGGCCCACACCATGAGCACCGCCTGCCCGCCCGCGGCGTGGCGCACCAAGCCTGCCGGAAGGGCTATCGGCACTCTACTGGAGGTATCCTCAAAGAGTGTGTAAATGTTGAAGGCGGTGTATCCTCCTGAGAGAGACAGCAACAAGCCGGCCTTGACCAGAGGCCACTCAGGGAGGGACCGCACCGCCATGGATAAGCAGAACATGGAGCACGGGACG
>DATEHM010000248.1:0-6201 GCA_035279545.1 bacterium
CAGCCAGGGCGACCGGGCACCGCGGCGACCGGTGGGCTGGTCTGGCGAGGCCTCGTGCACGGATGCGGCCTCACCGCCTCCAAGGAGGCGTTTTGGGCCTGGAAACCCTAGCCGTGTCCATCGTGCGAGTTGAGACGCTCCGCTCAAGGGGGCCCCGGGGGTGACGACCCGACGGATAGTGTCGAGGGTCTGCGTCGCCATCTTCTGGAGCGCCTGTCTCGTCGGCGTGACCTCCGCGCCTGGCCTGGCTCAGCCGTTTGGGGGCCAGGAGGTGCCCTCGTGGGCCTATGTGGCGATGCAGGGCCTGGGGCGGCACGGGCTCCTGCCCAACCCGCCGGTGTCCCTCCAGCAAGGCCATCTCACCAGGGCGGAGATGGCCGTGTTGTTGGCCCAGGTTCTGGCGATGATCAACCAACCGCGGTCCCAAGGCGCCCCGGCTCAGGCGGAGGTGACGCCGCAAGACCTGGAGACGATCCGGGCGCTGCTGCGCGAGTTCGAGGCGGAGTTGGCCTCGCTCGACGTGCGGGTTGAGGCCGCCCGCCGGAACCTCGACCGGCTGGCCGAGAATGTGCGGCATGTCCGGATCAGCGGAGAGGCCGAGCTGCGGTATGATCTCAGCCGCTCCGCCGTGAACAACCCCGGCGTGGGGCCGCTGCTGCCGGCCTCCACCCAGCCGCTCGCGCCAACGGTCAGCAGCCGGCTTCGGCTGAGCCTGGATGGCGGCGTCACCGACGACCTGCGCCTGAAGATCCGCATCACCACCTTCGACGAGGTGGGGAACACGGCCGGCCTGTGGGGGGGGACCCCGCCGATGGGGCATCAGAATTCGACGTTTTTCCCACTCAACAGCAGCGTCACCCCGGGGACGCTCGCCACCGCATCGCTGGACTGGTCTCACGCGCTTGGCCTCCCGCTCGAGATTCAACTCGGTCAACTGGGAGGGGATACCTGGGTCCCGCATGAAGGGAATCCGTTGACCCCTCTGTCGCTCGCCCCGCCGGACCCGATGATCACGCAGTTTGGGCCGATCGGCCTGCTCTTCAGCACGGCCAAGGATCCCGCGGGGGAGCGCAGTCTGCGCACGTACGTCGTCAACGGCCTGACGGCGACCTACGGGACCACTCCCATCCAGGTGCGGGGGCTCGTGGCTGACGTCGAGAGCCTGCAGGGCGCCTACGGCAACGAGCTGCTCTATGGGGGGCGGATCCAATTCACCGCGGCCCCCGAGGTGACGGTGGGCCTCAACGCCGTGTTCGATACGTGCGATGGAACCGGCGCCGTGAATAACACGCTCCTCGTCTCCGCCCTGACCGCGCTCGGGGCGGGAAAAGGGCTGGCGCAGTGCTCCTTTGTCTGGTGGGGCGCCCAAAACGGATGGCTCCCCTCGCTGAACACGGGGAGCACCAATCCCTACACCAATATCCCCGGTCAAGGATACAGCGTCGACCTGGATATGGGGCTCGGCCCAGACCTCCGGCTGCAGACGGAGGTGGCGCTGTGGAGCGATCCGACGGCGCAGACGACCGGCCTGGGATGGCACGCGCAACTGGTCGCCTCTTCGCTCTTAGGCCCGGGATCGACCGTCATCGTCGGGTATCAGTATTTCGGTTCGGCGTTCTACCCCCCGTTCGGGGGGGCCGAGGACCCTGTCGTGGGATTCATCTATCCGGGGGGGTTTCAGGACGTCTTCCTGATCGTGGCCTTCCCTCAGGTCTCGGGGTGGATGCTGTCGGCCGGGTATGAGGCCGGGACCTCTCTGGGAGTCGGTCCGCAGCCTGGCGCGGTGGGGTTCGGAGGGCCGGCATTCTCCAGTGCGGTCTGTCAGCAGTGCTCTCCGTCCGGCCAGCCGTTTTCCGGATGGTCCGGGGTCGCCAGCCACGCGCTCGGTCCGGAAACCATGCTGCAGCTCTACTACTACGGCTGGGAGATCAACGGGGTTTCACAGACGGACGTCTACCGGGCGGCGCTGACGTACCGTTTCTAAGGATCGACAGAGCGACCGGCGGTCCGGATGGGCGCCGGTCTCCGGATTCACCCCTCGGGCGCGGCGATCCGCCCGCACCCCCGATCAGGAGCGCAGCCGGACGCGGTCGGTGGAAGGGGCATTTGCCCCGGTGTGCCGGAGCGCGTGCGCGCTGATGAGCTCGCGAATCCGCCGCACCAAGGCGGGGCTGGGCCGGGCCTGTCCGTTGATGACCTGGCTGAGGTGCGAGGCGCTGATGCCGAGTTTCATCGCGAGCGCGGACTGAGTGATGCCGTGCGCTTTGCACCACCGCTTGAGTTCTTCCCCTAGTGGGTTGATCGCATCGTGACTCATACGGTCTCCTGGGCGTCGACGACGAGCGTGAGAGTGAGGTCGTGTGCGTCTGTTCTTTCAGGTGCCCATTTCCCTGGGCCGCTAGACCCGGGGGGAGCGATCGACGGGGGGCCGGGGTCGACCGGCGTCGACTGGTTGACACGCCAACGGGGCCGCAGTATACTACCTGAGTCGGGTTAGGGCCCTGAGTGACATTGTGGACCTAGAACACCTTCGCGCTGCGTCACAGCGCGCCGTCGGGACAAACCAGACAAGCAAGGCGATCGACCGAGGGCGCGCCCAGGTGGTGTTTGTCGCCCGCGACGCCGACCGGCGGGTGACCGAGCCCGTGTTGCGAGCGGCGCGCGAGCGTGGGGTGGACGTCATCGAGGTCGAGTCCATGGTCGTTTTGGGGCGGACCTGCGGTATCGCGGTGGGCGCAGCGGTCGCAGCCATTCTCAACGCCACCAATCGAACACCTGGGCACTAGCCGGGGATATTCCCTTAGTAATGCGCCGCAGGGTGCCATCTTCGGCACCGCGTATGGCGCATGCCGAACCGCAAAACAGAACTAGGCGATAACCCGGCCGCGGATGGGCCCCTTGTCCATCGGACGGTCGCCGGCATCGCAAATCCACCCTGGGGCGGGCGGAGTATCGCGCTCCGGGGGTGTCGTGTGCACGGACGGGGGATTGGGGGGCGGAGCGCCCCACGTTGATGGCGGGAGGACGACGTGCCGACGGTCAGTCAGCTCGTGCGGATCGGACGAAGAGCCGACCTGCTGAAGAGCAAGTCTCCGGCGCTCCAGATGAGCCCGCAGCGGCGGGGGGTCTGCATTCAGGTGAAGACGACCACGCCGAAAAAGCCCAACTCGGCGCTGCGGAAGATTGCCCGGGTCCGACTGACGAACGGCATTGAGGTGACGGCGTACATTCCCGGGATCGGGCACAACCTGCAGGAGCACTCGGTCGTCCTGATCCGCGGCGGCCGGGTGAAGGACCTGCCGGGGATTCGCTATCACATCGTCCGAGGCACGCTGGACACCGCCGGCGTCCAGGACCGGAAGCGCGGCCGATCCAAATACGGGGCCAAACGCCCGAAGGCCGCGGCGGGGTAGCGCGATGCCGCGAAAAGGAGCCGTTTCGCGCCGCCCTACGGTGCCCGACCAGGTGTTCGCCAGCCCGACCGTGAGCCGGTTGATTAATAAGGTGATGACGCGCGGCAAGAAGAGCACGGCCGAGCGGATCGTCTATCACGCGCTGGAATCCGTGAAAGAGAAGAGCGGCAAGGAGCCGGTCAAGGTGCTGGAACAGGCGCTCCACAACATCATGCCGGTGCTGGAGGTCCGCCCCCGCCGGGTCGGTGGCGCCACCTACCAAGTCCCGGTTGAGGTCCGGCCGGATCGGCGGGTCTCGCTCGGGATGCGGTGGCTGGTGCAGTACGCGCGGGGGCGCTCGGGCAAGACGATGCGCGATAAGCTGGCGGCGGAGATCCTGGACGCGAGCAACAACGCCGGATCCGCCGTGAAGCGCCGCGAGGACACGCATAAGATGGCAGAAGCGAACAAGGCGTTTGCGCACTATCGCTGGTAGGGTCGACGCAATGCATACATCCCCGGAGGATCCATGGCAACGCAGGTGGAGTCGCAAAGGACGAGCATGAGCGAGCGCGCAGCCCTACAGACCATTCGCAACATCGGCATCGTCGCCCACATCGATGCGGGGAAGACGACGACGACCGAGCGCATTCTGTTCTACACCGGGCGGACGCATCGGATCGGGGAAGTGGACGAGGGCTCGGCGACGATGGACTGGATGGTGCAGGAGCGCGAGCGGGGGATCACCATCACTTCTGCCGCGACGACCTGTCAGTGGCGCCACCATACGATCAATATCATCGATACCCCCGGCCACGTGGACTTCACGGCGGAGGTGGAGCGGTCGCTGCGGGTCCTCGACGGCGCCGTGGTCATCCTGAGCGCGGTCGAAGGCGTCCAGCCCCAGTCCGAGACGGTCTGGCGGCAGGCTGACCGCTACGAGGTGCCGCGCGTCGTCTTCATTAATAAGATGGATCGCACCGGGGCCGATTTCTTCAGAACCCTTACGATGATGCGCGAGCGGCTGGAAGCGCGCGCCGTGGCGCTCCAGCTCCCGATCGGGGCCGAGGACGGGTTCGAGGGCGTGATCGACCTCATTCGGATGAAATCGATCATCTACACCGATGATCTGGGCACCCGCAGCGACGTCACCGACATCCCCGAGGCGCTCCGGACGCAGGCCCAGGAGTATCGGGAGAAGCTCGTCGAGGCGGCGGCCGAGCTCGACGACGGCCTGACGGAACGGTACCTGGAGGGAACGGCGCTGACGGAGGACGAGATCCGCATGGCCCTGCGGAAGGGGACGATCTCCGCGAAGATCATCCCGGTGCTCTGCGGCACCTCCTTCCGGAACAAGGGCGTCCAGCCGCTGCTGGACGCGGTGGTGGACTTCCTCCCTTCGCCGCTCGACGTCCCACCGATGGAAGGCATAAACTCCAAGACCGACGCCACGGAGACCCGCGACCCCGACCCGGCGGGGTGGTTCTGCGCGCTGGCCTTCAAGATCGTCACCGATCCGTTCGTCGGCAAGCTGACCTACTTCCGGGTCTACTCGGGGACGCTGCGGGCCGGATCGTACGTCTACAACGCCACCCGCGATACGAAGGAGCGGGTCAGCCGCATCCTGCAGATGCATGCCAACCACCGGGAGGACGTGCCGGAGGTCTCCGCCGGCAACGTCGTCGCCGCCGTCGGCCTGAAGGTGACCACGACCGGCGATACGCTGTGCGACGAGGCCCACCCGATCATCCTCGAGTCGATCAAGTTCCCCGAACCCGTCATCTCCGTTGCCGTCGAACCCAAGACCCGCGCGGACGAGGAGAAGCTCGGCGCCTCGCTGGTGAAACTGGCGGAGGAGGACCCGACCTTCAAGGTCCGGTTCGACAATGAGACCGCGCAGACGATCATCTCGGGGATGGGCGAGCTGCACCTCGAGATCATCACCGACCGGCTGCTGCGGGAGTTCAAGGTGGGGGCCAACGTCGGCCGTCCGCAGGTCGCCTACCGCGAGACGATCCGGAAGCCCGCCGAGGCGGAGGGCCGGTACATCCGGCAGACCGGCGGGCGCGGGCAGTATGGGCACGTCTTCCTCGAGGTCGAGCCGCTCCCCCGCGGGTCGGGGATCGAGTTTGTGAACAAGATCACGGGGGGAGCGATCCCCAAGGAGTTCATCTCTCCCATCGAAGCGGGGCTGCGCGAGGCGGCCGAAGGCGGGGTGCTGGCCGGGTATCCGATCGTCGATGTGCGCGCTACGCTGACGGATGGCTCCTTCCACGAGGTCGATTCGTCTGAGATGGCGTTCAAGATCGCCGGCTCGATGGCGTTCAAAGCCGCTGTGGAGCGGGGGCGGCCGGTGCTGCTCGAGCCGGTGATGAAGGTCGAGGTGGTCACCCCGGATCAGTACATGGGCGACGTCATCGGCGACCTCAACGCGCGCCGCGGCCGGATCTCGACGATGGAGCAGCGGGGTAACCTCCGGATCGTGGGCGCGGAGGTGCCGCTGGCGGAGATGTTTGGGTACGCGACCGCCCTGCGGTCGAACACCCAGGGCCGCGCCACCTACACGATGGAATTCTCGCACTACGAGGAAGTGCCGAACAACATCGCAGAGGGCCTGGTGACCCGGGCGGGTGTGGGCGGGTAGCCCGAGCCGAGAGACTCTGACGACGATCGGGGAGGCAGGGGAATGGCGAAGGCGAAGTTCGACCGGACGAAGCCGCACGTGAACGTGGGGACGATCGGGCACGTGGATCACGGGAAGACGACGTTGACGGCGGCGATCACCGGGGTGCTGGCGAGTATGGGGAAG
>DATEHM010000249.1:0-17417 GCA_035279545.1 bacterium
TTCACTACATCGATATTTCACACCATCAGCAGTTTGAGCTTATCGTAGAACTCAAATAAGACCGCCCTTTCCCGCTGTCACTGTCGGGGAATGGGTCTCGAAAATTCTTCAGCGACGGTCAAACTGCGGAAGTTGGGCTAACACGGCGCCCGGTGAGCGTCCTTGCCAGGCGCAAGGAGAAGGCGTTGCACCGCAGGGCACCGGCGTTCGTTCGGAAGGGCAGTCCAGCAGTCTTACGGAGATGAGATGCGCGTGCAGCGTTTATGGTGTGCTCAGCGAAACAGCCATCCGGAGCTGGCACCGTGGACCGAATTCGGGACTGCGATGACGAAGCCGGATCATCGAGGTGTGCAGTCGCCCTCCGGAAGGCCGACCGGCAGGGGAGAGGTGAAGAGATCCCTGCCGGCCGGTCGGAACACGCCGGCTAGGTCCGCGCCTCGTCGAGATGCGGACGCGTCGAGTCTAGCGGACCTGCGCGGGGATTCGGTCCGTTGTCCGCTCGAACATCGCCGGCCTGACCCGGATCGTGCCCCCGGACGCGGCCGTCGCGAGCCAGGTACTCAGGATCACGACCGCGAGCCCGCCGAGCAACGAGGTCCACAACGTGCCTGTCCGGTTCGACTCCGACAGGACCCAGGGTGCGATCGCGAACCAGACGCCAACGGCGGCGTTCAGCACGTGAAGCCAGCTCTCGCGGAAGGCGACGCCGTAGAGCGTCGCGATCCCCCCGAGCACCAGCAGAATGGCTCCTCCAATGATGCTGGTCGCCATCATGGCGCTGTGCGAAACGAATCCGAGGGCCCACGGCGAGATGATAAACCAGATGCCAATTAATGCGGTGACTACGGTAGCCCAGACCATTGTCGACTCCTTTGCGTTTGTAGGGCATGCGGCACTGCGCACCGTCGCCCGTTTTGATCTTTCGTCTTCATGATACGCGCGGGGAGGCCCGTTATCGTTGATCCAGCGCAACCAACGAGCGGCCGGGCCTGTGCCACGGAGGAGTGTCCGCTCGACTTCTGACCGCGGCACGTATGCAGGGCGCCGGCGTTCCGCCGCCCGGCGCCCGAGGCTGCACTGAACCGGCTGCGCGTCCGTGCCGCAGACGTGATCGTCGGTTGGCGCTCAGCGGACGAAGAACGCACTGCGCAAGTGGCACGAAGTCGAGCGCCCCCTGCGGCAGCAGATATTCATCTCGGGCGGAAAGTCGCCTGACGGACGTGAAGCGAGCCCGGGCTGTCAGCCATTTTTACAGGGACTCAGACACTTGACCGCGTCGATCGAGGCGATTCATGTTCGGGGATCTGCCCGATCGTGGACGACGGGCTCGTCGTGGACGGTGAAATCTTCGGCCACCTGGGTGAGGCGCTGCGTGGGGCACAGGCGATATTCGACAAGACCGGGGGGTTGCACGCCTCCGCCCTTTTCGATAGCAACGGACGCCTCCTTCTGCTCCGAGAAGACGTCGGGCGCCACAATGCCGTCGACAAGGTCGTCGGGCACGCGTTCCTCGATCGCCAGCTGCCACTGAGCCGCCGCCTCCTGATGGTCAGCGGTCGGGCGAGCTTTGAGATCATCCAGAAGGCGGCGGCCGGCGGGGTCCCCCTCGTCGCGGCCATCTCGGCGCCATCCGGCCTGGCCTGCGATGCGGCGCGGGCTTTTGGAATGACCCTGGTGGCGTTCGTGCGCGGCGATCGATTCGCCGTGTACGCCGGCGCGCACCCGATCCGGCAGGGAAGCCACACCTTGACCGCGATCGAGTGAGGCGCGCGCGCGAATTCCACGAACCCGCCCCCAGCTAAGATTTTAAGATTTGAGGTTCGTTTACCGGGCCCGACTCAGGCGCCGAGGTACGAGCGCTCCACGGCGCCGCTGGCCAAGACCGTCTTGGGGGGACCTTCGATGGCCACGCGCCCGTTGGCGAGGACGTACGCGTAGTCGGCGACGCGGAGGGCCATGTTAGCGTTCTGCTCGACGAGGATGACCGTTGTGCCTTCTTCGCGGATGGCCCGTATCCGCGCGAAGATCTGGCGCATCACGATGGGGGCCAGGCCCAGGCTGGGTTCGTCCAGCAGGAGCAGCCTGGGGCGGGACATGAGCGCTCGGGCGATGGCCAGCATCTGCTGCTCGCCGCCCGAGAGCGTCGCCGCCGATTGCCGGAGACGCTCGCCCAGGCGCGGAAAGAGCGCCACGGCGCGTGCCATGCCCTCTGCCACCTCCCGGCGGCCGGCGAGGTGGCCGCCGATGCGCAGGTTTTCCTCCACGGTGAACTCCGGGAAGATGCGGCGCCCCTCGGGGCACAGCGCGATCCCCAAGGCAACCCGTCTCGGCGGGGGGACCCGCGTGATCTCCCGCCCAGCGAACCAGATGCGCTCGCGCCGGAGCGAGACCAGCCCGGCAATCGCCTTGAGCGTCGTGCTCTTGCCGGCCCCGTTCGCTCCGAGCACGCAGACAATCGCGCTCTCCTGGGCCTCAAGGTGCAGATCCCGCACAGCCACCAACGGGCCGTAGGTGCAGGTGATCCCCTCAAGCCGGAGCATCGTGTTCCGCTTCATCCCGCTCCGTCCCGAGATACGCCGCCAGCACCTGCGGCTGGTGCCGGACCTCCGCGGGCGGGCCGTTGAAGATCTTCGATCCGAAGTTCATGACGACGACGCCGTCTGATACCCCAAGGACCAGGCTCATGTCGTGGTCGATGAGGAGGACCGCCGCGCCGTACTCGCCGGGGATGCGCCTGATGACACCGGCGAGCCATTGCTTCTGTCCCTCCTCCATCCCCGCCGCCGGTTCGTCCAGCAATAACAGGCTGGGATCGGCAACGAGCGCTCGTCCCATGTCCACCAGTTTTTGGTGGCCGTACGGAAGATCGCCGGCCACCCGGTCGCGCACCGCCCCCAGCTCCAGGAACTTCAGCGCGCGGTCCGCCCGCTCGCGCGCCAGCCGATCGTGCTGCCGGGACCGAGGTAGCCGCAGCACATCCTCGACCACGGTCGGCTTCGAGAGGTGCGCCGCCCCGACGAGCAGGTTGTCGAGGACGGAGAGGTTCTTGAACAGGGTCGGGCTCTGAAAGCTGCGGGCGATGCCGGCCTCGACCACACGGTGGGGCGGGATCGTGAGCAGATCGAGTCCGTTGTAGCGCACTTCGCCGGCCTGCGGGGTATAGTACCGGCTGATGACGTTGAGGACGGACGTCTTGCCGGCCCCGTTTGGCCCGATCAGGCTGCAAACCGTTCCGTCCGGCACGCGCAGGTCCAGGCCGGCGACGGCTGTGAGCCCGCCGAAGGAGAGCGATACGTGCAGGAGCTCGAGCATCGCTAGGCGCCGTGTCTCCCTCTCGCCATCTTGTCCCCGTCTCGAAACCCTCGGATCTCCCGGGGTGCCTCCGTCTCGAACATTCGCCGGAGCCGCCAGGACAGTGCCCGCGGCAGGGAGGCGAGGCCGTCCGGCGCCACGAGCAGGGTCAGCACAACGGCGCCGCCGATGATCGCCGTCGAAAGTCCGCCCACACCAGCCGCCAGATCCTCGACCACGACGAGCAGGACGGCACCGGCCACGGTGCCCCAGATCGATGCCATGCCGCCCACGATCACCATAGAGAAAAAGAGGAGTGAGAGATCAAAGGGGAACGAGGTCGGCGCGACCAGGCCCGTCCAGTGTGCGAGGAGATCGCCCGCGACACCACAGAAGAACGCGCTCGTCGTGAAGGCCCTCACCTTGGCGCGCCAGACGTTGATCCCCATCGCCATCGCCGCCGGCTCGCTGTCCCGCACCGCCATGAAGATGCGGCCCGCGCGCGTCGCCACCAGGCTCTGCATCGCGAGCAGGCACAGCCCGGCGACCACCAACACGTAATCATAGAGCGCCGGTTGGGAGGCGAGGTCCAGCCCCAGGAGCGTCGTCGGGGGCATGGCCAGGCCGGCCCAGCCGTTGGTCAGGCTGGTCCAGTTGAGGGCGATCTGCGGCACGGCCACGCCGAAGCCCAACGTAAGGATGACGAGGTAGATCCCGTGCAGGCGGCCGGTCGGTAGCCCGAGGATGAAACCGACGACGGCGGCCATGAGACCCGCCGCGAGCAACTCGAGGACGAGGGGCAGCCTGAAGTGGACGGCGACGATCGCCGCCGTGTAAGCACCGACGGCCAGAAAGCCTGCGTGTCCCAGGGAGACCTGCCCAGCGTATCCCATGAGGAGGTTGAGCGACGCCGCGGCAACGGCGTAGATGAGACACTCCGTCGCTACCGACATGATCGCGGTGTTCCCGCCGTACGCGGCCGGGAACGCGACGGCGGCGGCGACGGCCAGGGCCGACCACGCGACCCCGCGCCAGCGCGCCCGCGTCATTGGCGCGACTCCGTCACAGAGCCGAAGATCCCCTGCGGGCGCACGTAGAGCACCGCGACGATCAAGAGGAAAATGAACGTGAGCTGAAAGTTCGTCGACAGGTAGGCGCTGATGAGGTTGCCGACGATGCCGACGATGAAGCCGCCGGCGACCGCGCCCGCGAGCGACCCGAATCCACCGAGGACCGCCGCGGCGAACGCGAACACGGCGATCCGGTCCATCATCGTGGGCGAGAGGCTCACGGCGGGCGCGACCAGAATGGCCGCGAGACCGCTCCACAGGACCCCCCACGCCCACGATCGCGTCACAACGCCCCGCACCGGCACGCCCATGAGCATGGCCGCGTCCCGGTCCTGGGCGATGGCGCGCATGGCCAAGCCGATGCGCGTTCGCTCGAGCACGAGGTGCAGGGTGCCGGCGAGCGCCACGGTCAACGCGACGATGACGAGTTGGTCCGGGGTGAGGAAGTACGGGCCGATGCGAAGCGGACGGCCCGCAGCGAGTTGCGGGAGCGACTTCGGCGTGTAGCCCCACAGCACGCCGACCAGGCCCTCGATGCCAATGAACAGACCGAGGGTCAGCGTGATCTGGATCAGAGGGTTCGCCTGTTCGATCCGCCGTAGGAGCGTGATATCCGCCAGCGCGCCCACCGCGAGCGCGCCGGCGAGCGCAAGCAGCCACGCGGCCACGAGCGGTAGGTGGGTGACCGACAGCAGCGTCCACAGGAACATGGCGGCCGCCGTGCCCATCGAGCCGAACGCGAAGTTGACGACCCGGGAGGTCTTGAAGATGACCACCAGGCCGAGCGCGGCCAGGGCATAGATCGCTCCGAAGCCCAACCCTCCGATGACATCCTGACCAAACTGAACCATAGGACCGGTCCATCCTCACTTGCCGGACACGTCCTATCGAGGGGCATCGGATGGCCGCTCCGGTCGGCGCCCGATGCCGTGTCCGCGGCATCATCCGGCCCGCCTCCACCCGACCGGCGGCAAACGCCGGTCAGGCGAGGGCGGACACACGACTGGCTACACGCTTATCGACGCGGTCATCTCCAGAGGAGAGTCCCTCGTCGGAGTTACTCTGTCGGTACCGGCTCGAGCCGGCCGTGCTTTGCGATCACCATGAACATCTTCTGAATCCCGGCGTGGCTGGTGGGCGTGTAGGTAACATCGCCCCCCAGCGTCTGCAGACCGGTGATGTGATCAAGCGCGGCCTCGTACGAGTCTCGCGTGATGGGACCTTTGATCGCCTTGAGGCCGGCCACCGCCACCTGCGCCTCCGTCCACCCCCACGCGGCGAAGACGGACGCGGGCTTGCCCGGCTCGTACTTCGCCATGGAGTCGAGGAAGAGTTTCACCTGGGGGTTGCTCGTCTCGGTCAGCGGGGGGATGAACGCCCCGATGTAACTGCCCGGAAACTCGGATTTTGCGGCGGAGAACGACTGCGGGATCGCCGACGTCTGGCTCATCAACCGCGCGGGCTTGTAATCGATGGCCGCCATTGCGTTCAGAAACGAGATTGTCGGCCCTGGAATCGCCAGGATGATTACCCCGTCACACCCGGCGCTCTTGAACTGCTCCGCCTGCGCCCCGAAGTCCACCTGGCCCGGATCGTACGGGATGGCCACGGTCGCGGTGACCCCGGCCTCTTTGACCCCATCGTACAGGCTCTTACCGAAGTCGTCGTTCTGGTAGAGCACGCCGATCCTGGACAGATGTAACGTGTCCTTCGCGTACTTCCCCAGCAACTTGCCCTCGGTGACGTAACTCGGCCAGACGTTGTAGAGGTTCTTGCGGAACACGGACTGGACGGGAGTGGCGCCGCTTTGCGGTCCGATCAGCGGCACGTTGACCGGCGTCAGGACCGTCAGCACCGCCTCTGTCGGGGCCGAGCCGTTGACCGCCACCTCGGCGAAGACGCGGTACTTGTCCAAGAGGTCTCGCGTCAACTGGACGGACACCGCCGGCTGGTACTTGTCGTCCAGGCTGATGAGCCGGAGCTTCCGGCCTCGGACACCGCTGCGATCGTTGATGTAGGCGAAGTACGCCTCGACCCCATAGGTCGACTGTCCGTAGAGGGCCGCCGGACCGGACTTCGGCACGGTTTGGCCGAACGTGAGGGTGGCACTCGGTACGCCCGGCGTGGCGGCTGCGCTCGCCGAGCCGGGGCCTGCGCCCCAGGTCACCAACAGCAGACATAGACCGATCACCGCGGCGGCGGCCACCCTTGTGCGGCCCCGTGCGCGGCCCTGCCGAGTTCGAGACACATCCATCGAAACCTCACCTCCAACCTGTCGTGTCCACATGCTGCGTGGACGATCTGAATGACTGTAGATCGTTACTGGGCCGTCCCCCTCAATCGAGCACGCGACGATCCTGCGCCGGCGAGACAAACTCGCGTTGGGCAAGAACCTTGTAGATCCTCGGAGAGAGGATAGTGGCCCTGTGTTCCTCATGAACGATCTGGGAGGGTTGTTCCAACCTCAGGTAGAGCTGGGTGTCTTGCCGCCATACCTGACCGGGTCCCTTCAGCCGGTGGGAATGCCCGGTTTCTTCGCCGTACGCCAGGACCGGACTGCATTGACGCCGGACGTCCGCCGGGAGCCGGCGCACCTTACGAATCACGATGTCGTCCTGCCGATAGATTTTCACGCTCGGTCCCTCCTCTGCGTTGTGATCTCAGGTTCTGTTGTCATGGAATTCTTGGCATCGCGTCATGCCTCGAGCACGGGGTCCCACTCCCGTTCTTCCATGCCGAACGTCCAGGCGACGGCTTCGCGGGCGCGCGTCATCCCCGGCGGGACCCGTAGCAGCGCTGGCCGGTCCGTCGATGCGTCGACCACGTAGACGAATGCCATGTGCTCGAGGGCCGATCCTCGACCATAGACCTGCAGCAGCACGCCGGTTTCGTCATGATGGACCGCCTTCACCCGGCCCGCATCGTGCGTAAACCTCGGGCAGCCGGACCCGCCACCATTAGGTTCCACGAAGAGCCGAGGCACGGTGGAGCGCTGCGCATCCACGGGGATCAGAAAGCCGCGACCACCGTTCCACCTGGCCCGGCCTGCTCGTGCCGTCTGCCTTTCCGCGACGCGCATGCGCCAGGACCACAGGCAAGCCCGGATGAAATCGGCGCCCACCACGACGGCCACCGCTAGCACTACGACCACCCCAACCACGAACGCCATCATCAGCTTATCCCGACCAGGTGCGCCTTTGTCTGCTATCCGAAACGAGCGGATCCCATTTCACCACAAGCGCGGCCGGGGCGAGGTCAGAGGCGCCCGCCGCCGCGACTTCCTCAGGCTCCGCCCGCAGCGGCCATCGCCGCGGCCTTGACGCGGACCACCTCGCAGACCGCGTTGTAGTCCGGCTCGCCGCAGCTCGGATCATAGTGGCCGGTGCGGATGAGGGCGTTCGCTTCCGGCCAGTGTACGGTGAGGTTCCCTGGGGCGATGGGGGCGATGCGGACCTTCCCCCGGAACTCGCCGACCTCCGAGCGCAGGACGACCGGGTTGCCGCTTCGGAGGTCCAGGCGGCGGGCGTCCTCACGGTTCATGAGCACGTCGTCGCGGTCGGACCCCGTCAGCGGATCGTGCTCCTCCCAGACCATGCTGTTGAACTGGTTGCCGCGGCGCGTGCTGACGAAGAACTTCCCGGGCGGGAGGGCTCGATCGGGCCAGCGCGGGATCTCGAAGTGCGCCTTCCCATCGGGCGTGTTGAACCGGTAGTCGGCGCAGAGCCGCGGCCCCCCCCACTGGATCTGGTCGCCCTTCTTGCGGAGTTGCTGAATGCCTTGATAGGCGGGCACGACGCGGGCAATGTCTTCCCGGATCTCCGCGGTGTCGTGGACATGGATCAGGTGTCGCCGCTCGGGGTACACGTGCTCGGCGATCAGCATCGGGATCTCCCACTCCGGCTTGGCCTCGCCGATCCGCCGCCCCGGGATCTCCGGGCTGAAAATGATCCGCCGCTCCGTGGTGGTCTCGGTCACGCCCCCCGGCGTCTCGTAGCGCGTCGCTCCCGGGAGGATCACCGAGACCTCTCCGGGTTCCAGCAGCATCATGGGATTGATGACGATGTCCTGGAAGATGCGCACGGGGACGCGCCCGAGCGCCTCCCGGACGTAGGCCGGGTCGGGCATCGTCTCGAGGAAGTTGCCCCCGGCGGAGTATAGGACATCGAATTTCCCCTCGTGCGCGGCGTTGATCGCCGCCGAGGCGGTCACGCCGGGCTTTCCAGGGACATCGAATCCCCAGAGCTCCTTCATCGCCGCCATGGTCTGGGGGTCGCCGACTTTTCGGCCCTGGCCATAGGTGCTGGGGAGCGCGCCGACCTCGGCTCCGCCCTGCACGCCGGAGTGGCCGCGGATCGGGTTGAGGCCGGTGCGGGGTCGGCCGATCCGGCCCATCGCCAGCGCGAGGTTGCTGATCGCGAACACGTTCTGCTGGCCGTGCTCGTGCTGGGTGACCCCCATCGACCAGACGGTGATCGAGCTGTCGACGCCCGCGTAGAGGTCCGCGAACCGCCGCATCTCCGCCGCCGGCGCCCCTGCACCCCGCTCCAGCTGCTCCCATGAGAGGCTCCGCACGTACTCCTGCAGCTCGCCGAAGCCTACCGTGTAGCGGTCGACGAACTCCTGATTGACCCGACCGGTTTCGACGAGATGCTTCAGCGCGCCGGTGAAGAATGCCGCATCGCCTCCGTTGGTGACCTGGAAGAACTCGTCCATGATCCGCGTGCCGAACACCGCACTGTCCCACGACGAAGGCACCCAGTAGCGCTCCATGCCCTCCTCGCGGTACGGGTTGACGACCACGACCCGGGTGCCCTTCTTCTTCGCCTCGTCCACGTACTTGATCGCCACCGGCTGGTTGCTGGCGATATTGCTCCCCACGAAGATGAGCAGGTCGGTGCCGATCCAGTCCGTGTACGAGCACGTCGTCGCCCCGTACCCGATCGTCTTCGCGAGTCCCGAGGTGCTGGGGGCGTGGCAGATGCGTGCCGAGTTATCGATGTTGTTGGTGCCGAGGAACCGGGTGACCTTCTGGAAGGTGAAGTAGGTCTCGTTGGGGATCCCGCGTGAGGTCATGTAGACGTACAGGCGGTCGGGATCGCGGTCGACGGTCCGCCGAATCGCCCCGGCGCAGACGCCGAGGGCCTCGTTCCAGGACACCCGCCGGTACCCGGGTTCGCCGTGCCTCCAGACCATGGGGTAGGGGAGGCGGCCCAGCCCGCGAAGCTCTTTCGAGGAACGCTGCCGGAGGGCCTCAGGGTGCTCCAGCAGGCGATGGTCCGCGGCGGGCATCGTGTTGAGCCGCAGCATCTTGAGCCGGACGGTGCAGAGATGGATGCCGCGCATCGTCCAGTCGCGCAGCCCCACCGTGCCGAGCGAGCACCCGTCGCAGCAGCCGTCGTTCAGGATCCGCCAGGCGTACCCGAGCTCGTCCCGGTTCGCGACGAGCACCTTGGCCATCTCCAGGTAATGGTTGGGCTTGACGTAGCCCAACCCGATGGGGGAGGGGCCCACATACCGCCGTCCCGTCTTGCCCTTCCGGCTTGCCCGGAGCGCGCCGCCTCCCACAGCCAGGAGGGTCAGGCCCCCGAGGACCCACGGCAACCGTTTCCTCATCCGCATCGTCCGACTCCCTTCTCGCGGCCGCCCAACCATGCGCCTCTGACCCCTAGACCCAGAAGTGCATGCCGTTCGCGAAGTTCAAAGTGAACGCGAGCGTGAGATACATCAGCCAGATCCCGTTCAGTAGCTGCCAGACATTTTGCAGCTTCAAGAACGCCGGCGCGCTTCCGAACCGGCCCACCAGCTCGGAGAGGTAGATCAGCGCCAGCAGGATAAACACGATCGCCACCGGGATATCTCGTGCGGCGAAAAACGAGATGACGCCGATAATGGAGAGCCACGCGTACGCGATGGACATCCACGCGTCCGGCGCCGCACTGGACTGGACGTACCGCCGGTGTCCCATAACGAACCAGTGCACGCCGTATGCCGTGAACGCCAGCGCCGCCGTGTAGACCGGCGCCGCCTTCGTGAACACCGGAAACCAGGTCAGGCCGGTAAAGAGCCAGACCCCGGTGATGAACTGCATGAAGCCGCCCATCCAGACGCCCCACAGGCCAACGGTCTTCTCGACGTTTGGGTCGGACCTGGGATATCCAAACAGGCCCTGCCCACCCCAGATGAAGTAGCAGGTGCCGAGGCCGAACAACCCGACGACGAATGGCAAAAACGTTGATTGGGAAAATAATTCGGGCATCGAACTCCTCCACGTCCTCGACATGACGACACGACGAATGCAACTCAAGGCTAACACGCGTGTTGAAGCGCGTCCTTGCGCAGGCGCAAGGAAGAGTTAATGCACTACGGATACCGGCTTGCGGATGAAGGGGCGGCTCAGTCCGGCGTGATTTCGCGGAGCAGGTGTGGCTTGCGGAGGAGGACGTGCTCGCGCCGGACACCGACGATCCCCGTACGCTTCCACGCCGAAAGGATGCGGCTCACGGTATACGCCGTGCTGCCGACCAGTTCGGCCAGGTCCTGTTCCCTCACCTCAAGAGTGATCGTCGATCCCGCGTCGGTGGGGGGCTCGATGAGATGGGCGAGACGGAGTAACGCTCGCGCGATGCGCCACTCGACCCGCCCGGTGGTCAAGTCCTCAAGCCGGTCCCAACTGCCTTCGATGTGCTGCGCCACCAGGCGCAGGCCTCTGAGCGCGACCCCGGGGTGCTTCGCCATGAGGCGGGAGATGGTCGCGGCATCCCAGGCGAACGCCTGGCTGGCCTGGGCCGCTTGGGCGGACACGCGGTGAGGGGTCCCCGCCCAGGTCGCCACATAGCCAAAGGGCTCCCCCGGTTCGATGAACCCCAGCATGGCCTCGCGGCCCTGCGGGCCTGACCTGATCAGCCTGATTTTTCCGCGGATCAGCACGTTGACCTGGTTCGGCGGATCCCCTTCCAGGAAGAAGAATCCGCCTCGCGGTACCGCGTACTGGCGCGCGGATCCGAGGAGGACGGCAAGGTCTGCCGCACCGACACACTCGAACAGCGGGCACCGTTGAAGGAAGGGCACCCACCGCTCTTGTTTGCGCGCCGGCCGGCGGGGCGGTTGGCGGACCATCATCGGGTCCCGCATCTTTGACTTCGCCCGTCGACGCCCAAAGCCAGGGAACAGATCGACGCCGCTGCGATGGTTGCGCCCGCACAAGGACACATGTCCATGTACGTGTTATGCGTTGAGAGGAGTTCCTGGCTGCGGCAAAGGGAGGAGAAGGCCCGCGATTCGGGGGTTCGACCTGTCGATGCCAATGCACCGGGCACATGATGGCCCCGGTGATGACGGACGCGTTTCCCGCGTGTGGGGAGGTGAGTATTGAAGCCGCATCGCGCGCTTGTGATCCGGAGGGCGGCGCCTGTACGCGGCATCCTCACCGATGACCGCCACTCGCAAGATTCCGAGGCCGCGCGACATGCCCAGACGCGGCGGCTCCAGCGTTGTCCGCTGTTTCGAGACGTCGGCGTGGCACAGGTGCAGGAAGTGCTCGAGAGCTCCGGCATGCGACGCGTCCGCAAGGGCGGGTTCTATTTCCGTCAGGGTGATCGGGCAAGTGAGGCCTACGTCCTCATGCGAGGACGGGTTAAACTGGTGAGAATCGGATCCGACATGCGCCGAGGCATCTTGCGGTTTGTGACGCCGTTGGAGCCCTTCGGCCATGAGGCCGCACTCGGCGGCACCGCGCGCGTGTCCTCCGCGCAAGCCAGTGAGGATAGCGAGGCCCTCGTGTGGCCCGCAACGACCCTGGTCCGCATCATGGCGAGTCGTCCCGTGATTGCGCACAATAGCCTCCGCTTCCTGGCGGGGTGTGTTCAGGAGAAATGGGAACGCCTCCATGCGCTGCTCACGGAGTCTCTCGAGCAACGCACGGTGCGCGCGCTGGTCGTGCTGGGCACGCGGCTCGGGCGCACGGCCGATGGGGGCAACGCGATCGAACTCAGGCTGCCCCGCCAGGACCTGGCGGCGTTTGTCGGTGCCACTCCGTATGCCATGAGTCGCATCGTCAGCCGGTGGAGGCGCCGGGGGGTCATTGATGCGGGACGTGGCTGGGTGGTGATATGGCCGCGCAGACTGGCCACGATGGTCAGAGCCCCCGGGTTGTTGCCCGGTCAGCGCTAACCCGATGCCGCATCTTCTCGGCGGGAGGCCTATTGACGGCTCGGCGCTCCCTCTCGCTAGGGGGGGAGGGTTGGTGTTCCGATAATGCCCGGCATACCCGCTGCTTGCGCTCACACAAGGATCGATGGATATCCGCGTTAGACTACGCGTTAGACTTGTCACATGGACCGCTTCGATGTGCCTCGAGGGAGAACCTTCCCTTGCTGCTCCTCGGCGTGCCGGCCGACCGGGCGGTTGCCCGAAACGATAGAAGACCAGGACTGCGGGCGCCCAGGAGGGATGAGTCGGTGGCAAGATCGGGAGACGTCGTCATCAAAGCGGCCTGGCAGCAAGTGGCGAATGCTGCGGCGCTCGGCCTTGGTCTACAAGATGAAGATTGCCATCGCGGCTCGCGCTGGTCATCGAGGGCGACGGCCACAGACGCTCCGTGGCTGTCGAGCGGGGCAGATGCCGTTGCGGCAATGCCATGGCGCATGGATTCATACGGGCCTTCACCGTGGACATCGCCGCCCCTCGGCAGAGACGCCAATCTTCGAGGATCTCCCTGCCCTTCGGTCTGCCCAGCCGATACCGGCGGCCGCCCCATCGCTAGGGCCATGCTCCATATTCTGCACTCCGAGACACCGCGTGCGATGAGGGAATCGCTCGCTGGAGCGGTTCGATCGTGCATCGGCGCAGCCGGTCGGGTAGCCTTGCTCTTGATCGTGATCGCCGGAACGATTCTCTTCATGGCCGCTCTCTATGTGCTGGTGACGGGCGGAACCGCGGGCTGAAACGCACCGGTTGAGCCGGGCGCCCGAGCGACCCGGCGGGGTCCCTCGACGACGCAACCCATGCGCGCCCGGATCGAGTGAGGAGGTGAGGAGGCATGAGTCACATGAACAAATCGAACGGCAGTCTTCCCATCGGGGGCAGCGCATCGAAGCGGGCAACCCCTGGCGCACCTCCCCGAGCCGGCACTGCGGGTGGGGCCGGGGAGAGGGGGAGGACGCGGGACTTCACTCCGCCCGTCCGCGTAGAATTTCTCAACGAGTGCGGTGAGAGTATTTGCGGGCCTCCGCTTGGGGGGAGATCCAGGCGCTGGCCTGGGATCGGCAGAACCGGCCGATGTTTGCCACCCGCAAGATCGAGGTCCGGTCGGCGTACAATGAGCGGACGGGGGTGCTGGGCCGACCCAAGTCCGACAATTTCATGCGGGCGATCGACATGGTGCCGACGGTGCACCACGCGCTGTCGGCCCTGTCGGGTAGGACGGCGAGCGGCCTCGCCTTCCCCGGCCCGGGCGGCAAACCGCTGCCGGGCTGGATGCTCTACGATCATGGTTTTCGGCCCGCCATCAAGCGCGCGGGGGGTCAACCGGATCCGCTTTCACGACCTCCGGCACAAAGTACGCCAGCCTCCCAGCATGGCCGGCAAGCGCCCGAAATACATCGCCGATCAGATGGGGCATGCCAGCGCTGCCTTCACGCTCGACACGTATGGGCACCTGATGGTCCGACTGCCGGTCCAACCGGTCGAGTGGATCGACGATCTCATCTTCCGCGAGGGTCTCGAGGCTGCACTCAAATTGCACATGTTCGGCGCTCCAAACGGTGCCACCGGAGGTCACGCCGTGCCACGCGGCGAAGGGGGGATCCGGACCGGGATCGCGCTGGAACGAAAGCACAATAAGGCGCAGCGTGGTCCGGTGCCGTCCCGTGCTACGGGATGCCACAGACGGAGGGGCAGGGGTCCTGGTGGGCCTCGCAGTCTTCAAAACTGTCGACGAGCCTAACCGCCCGTGGTGGGTTCGATTCCCACTCCCCTCCGCCAGGATTCCTATATAATTGGCCCAGTGCTTCCCCCACGTTTCCCCCGTAACTAGCCTTTATCGGCTTCCTGTCGTTCGGCGTTGAAAGCCCGGGCCGGGCGACGACGATGAGCAGGCCGTTGAACACGCGCTGGAAACGGAATCCCATTGACCTGCAACTCATCGGTTGGGACCGCTGCCCCGCCTGGTCCTCGCGGCAGATCCGCTCGGTGGGCGAGGCAGGAGTCGAACCCGCAACCTCCTCGGCGTAAGCGAGGCCCGGCTTGTCCACTCGTGTCCACGTTGTAATAGTTCGCGCCCATGTTCATCAGTCAAACAGTCTCGCCAATCGCGCACGCCTCCGGTGATCTCGCGCCGAGTGTACGCCGCGTAGCCCAGCAGGAGGCCTCGACGAGGGCAGGACTCCAAGTAAAAGGCCGACAGGGGCGCGGCGTGGACTCCCGCGGCGGCGGCTCGCTGCGAAAGCGCACGATCGTCGATGCCGGGAGACAGCCACCCAATCACATGCATGCCGGTGTCGGACACCGGCACTTCCAGCGCGGAGCCTAGGAGTGCGGCAACGGTCGTCCGGAGAACCTCCTGGCGCTCCGCATAGAGACTCCGCATTCGCCGAATGTGTCGCGCGAAGTGCCCTTCCTCGATGAAGTCGGTGAGGGCCGCCTGCGCAAGAGACGGAGAGTGCTGCCCGGCGAGCGCCCGCGCGGTGACGAAGGCGTCTACCGCATCATCAGGAATGATCATGTACCCGAGCGCAGCGCCGGAAACAAGACTTTGCTAAAGGTTCCCACGTACACGACCCGCCCCTCGTCGTCCAGGCCCTGCAACGCCGTGATCGGCGGACCTGTGTAGCGGTACTCGCTGTCATAGTCGTCCTCGATGATCCATGCGTCGGTTCGGCGGGCCCAGCTTAGCAGTGCGAGTCGGCGCTCGAGGCTCATGGTTATCCCTAAGGGATACTGGTGCGATGGCGTGAAGTATGCGAGACGGGGGCCGCGCGGCATCGCGCAATTCCGGCCTCCACGTTGAGACCCCCATCATCCACCGGTACCGGCACGAGTCGCACCTCACCGGTATGGAAGGCGCGCCTGACGCCCCAATAACCGGGTTCTTCAAACCACACGCCGTCCCCGGGATCGAGGAGGACGCGCGCGGCGAGGTCGAGTGCCTGCTGAGACCCTTCGACGATCAGCACCTGGTCCGGGATGCAATGAGCCGCACGCGTTGCGGTCACGTACGCTGCGATGGCGTTCCTGAGCGGACGGTACCCGGCCGGCTCCCCATAGGCGGTCAGGTCGCGCGGAGGACGCCGGCTCCGGCGAGCGGCAAGCCGCCGCCATACGTCGAAGGGAAACGCGTCGAGAGCAGGCACGCCCATGCGCATGTCGGGCGACGCCGTTTTTTGCGCGGCCGGCTGGATCGCTGTCGAAGGCCTTCTTCCAAGCGTTGAAGTCCCTGACGGGGTGCTGAATGACAAGCACCGACATGGTTAGGGGCCGTTAGAAAATAACTTGTACAATATTCAAGGTCTTTGAGGCTTGGGTCTTGGTCGAATCGTGTAGTTCCAGTCGCCATGGAACGCATGCGGTTCGATATTGAGCGTCTTCATCGCTTCATCCGACACCGTCACCCGAGGCGGATACTTGCGCTTGTCCACTTTCGCTTTGACCTTCAGGCCGGTTTTCGTCCTGGTGGACCGGATCAAGTTCACCACCACCTCATGGCTCACTAATGGTTTCCCCCGCCAGTTCATGCTGATATGGGAAAAGAGTCGATGGTCGATCTTGTTCCACTTGCTGGTCCCGGGCGGCAGATGACAGACGCTGATGCTGAGGCCCGTCTCATCCGCGAACGCCTGCAGCTCGTATTTCCACAACCGAATGCGGTACCCGTTGCTGCCTCCACTGTCCGCGCAGATCAACAGGCGCTGCGCATGCGGATACTCCTCCAGGCCCATGGACTGCCACCAGCGACGGATGCTGGCCACGGCAAAACTGGCCGTATCATGATCACGTCCGACATTCACCCACCCCTGATTCTTGGCGAGGTCATAGACCCCGTAGGGAATCGCCTTCGGCTCGTCGGGATCCAGAAAATCATGCACCAGCACCTCTTCCGGTTTCCCCGTCGGTCGCCACCGCCGCCCTTTGTTGTCATAGCGTCCGATCAATTCTTTCTTCTTCGTATCCACGGAAATGACCGGCTCCCCGTGCTGTAAGCACGCGCGGACTCGATCGTTCAAATAGCGAAACTGCCGGTCGCGATCGGGATGGTCAATGCCCTCCTCCAAGGTTTTCATGTTGGCTTGCAGGCTGTACCCCATCCCCTGCAAGAGTTTGGCCACGGTGACATGGCTCATCACATGGCCGTGTCGAGACAAGGCGCCAGCCAATTGGCGTGTGCTCTGGCAGGTCCACAACAGCGGCGACATGGGGTCCCCGCGCGTCGTGGCTTCCACGAGCGCTTTCAGCCGGCCCAGGAGCCGCGGGTCGTGCTCCGTCAGCGTCCGGCGTCCCCCCCCAGCGGCTCGAACGTGCTGCGCGGCGGACACCGTGCCACGCTGCTTCAGTTCCGTCAACGCGCGGTGCACCGTGACGCGCGATATCCCGATTGCCTGGCTGACCGCCGACACCCCACCATACCCCAGTGAGCGAGCTTCCACCGCGGCCGCCAAACGCCGCTGTCGCTCGTTGAGATGCGACCACAAGGTCGATAATCGCGCCTTGAAATCCAACACCTGGGCCATACTTGCATTGTACGTAATCCTCGAAAATTGTACAAGTTATTTCCTAACGGCTCCTTAGCTCCTCTCCTGATCGCATCTGAAAGTTCCGCAGCAGATTCATAAATCATAATTAGGCTACTCCGCTCCGATCCCACCACCTCCTCTCGAATGCCGCCGGTCAGACGTCCCCCGAGTACAGAGTGTCGTCGGCGCAAGTGTTGGGTAGAGGGCGGCCTCGGACCGCTCCTTGTACCGCCCTCCCCCCGCAGAACCCGGCGTGCAGGTTCCCCGCACCGGGCTCCCCAGAGCGACATTCGCGCCTCGGCCTCCTCAGACCGTCGGGTGTAGCGTCCTT
>DATEHM010000250.1:0-3114 GCA_035279545.1 bacterium
GGGGCGCGCGGGCGAGCGGGCCGTGCTCGGGGGCGGGTTGGCCTGGTTCGGCGGGGCCTGTGCGGGCCTGGGCGCCGCCGTGACCTTCACGCTCGCCCTCGCCTGGGTCGCGGTCGCGGGGGTCGGGGCAGGCGCGTACCACCCCATCGCGACCAACAGGATCGCCCGCCTCGCGGACCCCCGCAGACGGGGCCGGGCGGTCGGCGCCCTCAACGTCGCCGGCGACATCGGGAAGTTTGCGCTTCCCGCCGCGGCGGGGGGCCTCGCCACCCTGACCGGATGGCGGGAGAGCATCGCCATCCTCGGGACGCTCGGGGTCGCCGTTGGGGTGGCGTATCTCTGGGCCCACCGGCGCCCGACCGGGGCCGACCCGGGCGCGTCGACCGCGGCTACGGATCGCGCGACGGACGCATCGACCTGGTGGGGGATCCGCCGCCCCCGGGCGTTCGCCGTGATGACGTCGATCGGGGTGATCGACCAAGGGACCCGCTCCGCGGCGCTGACCTTCCTCCCGTTCCTGCTGGTGGCACGCGGCTACGGCAAGGCCGAAGTCGGCGGCCTTTTCGCAGTCATGACGCTCGGCGGCGCGGCGGGCAAGTTCGCCTGCGGCTGGCTGACCGACCTGATCGGCGACCGGCCGGTGATCATAGCGACGGAGGTGGTCACGGCCGCCGGCACGATCGGCCTGCTCTGGCTGCACGGCGCCGCGGTGTTTGCCGTCTATCTCATCGGACTCGGCGTCGTGCTGAACGGGACCTCATCGGTCCTCTATGCCGGGGTGGCGAACCTGGTGGATCAGGCGCGGGGACAGCGCGGGTACGGGGCGTTCTACACCGTCACGTTTCTGGGCTCCGCGATCGCGCCCGCCGCCTACGGCGTGCTCGCCGACCGAGCGGGCCTGGCCGCCGTGTTTTGGGGGCTGGGGCTCGTCACGTTGACCATCCTCCCGCTCGCCCTCTTGCTGCCGGGGCGCGGCCGCAGCGCTGCCGGACGGATCGCCCCCTCCGGGGGCGGATGACCCGCCCGGGGACTCATTCCCCCTGGGCGCGCTCTTCGAAAACCCCGGCCGCGCGGTGGGCCGCGGCGATCACCCGCTTGACGGGGACGCCGTGCCGCTCGGCGAGGGCGCGGCACACCTCGAACTCCGGGGTCATCGTCAGCACGCCCGACAAATCCTCGGCGATCTTGACGGCGACGGGGCCGAATTCGGTCTCGACCGCAACCCGGCGGCGCCCGGCCGAAAGCCGCGTCACCTCGTAGACCCGCACCCCCAGCGTGGTCGTTTCCGCGAGGAGGATGCCGTAGAGCGTCCGCACCCGGTCCGGGGCCGCGAGCACACGCAGGAGGTGACCGGGCCGGCCCTTCTTCATCACGGCCGGGATCGTCATCACATCGAGCGCGCCGGCCGCGAGCAACCGCCCTTCGACGTGCGGGAAGAGCTGCGGGTTCATGTCGTCGATGGACGTCTCCAGCACGGCAAGCCGCTCCGACCGGGCGTCGGCCGATCCCGCGTCGGCCCACCCCGCCGCGGACGGGACCGCAGCGGCGTCCCCCAACGCCTCCCCCACGAACAACCTGAGGACGTTGGCCCTCGGCGGGTCGGCCTTCCCGGCGCCGGTGCCGAGGCGCGTCAGCCGCATGGGGGGAAGGACGCCCCAACCGTTGACGAGGGTCCGGAGCAACACCGCACCCGTGGGCGTGAGCAGTTCGCCATCGACCTCGCCGGCATACACCGGCATCCCTTCGATCAACACCGCGGTGGCGGGCGCCGGCACGGGGACGGTCCCGTGGTGGGTCGCGATCCACCCGCGGCCGAGGTTCACCGGGGACGCGGTCAGGTGGTCCAAGGCGAGGGCGCGCACGCCGGCGAGGACTCCCACGACGTCCACCAGGGTGTCCAGGCCTCCCAACTCGTGGAGGTGCACTTCGGCGATCGGCGTCGCGTGGACCCCGGCCTCGACCGCGGCGAGCCGTTCCAGCACCCGCGCCGCGTCGTGGCGGAGGGCGCGATCGATCCGGCTGTCGGCGAGCAGGCGGGCTAAGACGGGATAGGGCCGCGAGCGCGGCGGCTCATCCTCCAGGACCTCGACGCGAGCGGCCGGAACGCCACGGCGGTCAACGCGGCTGACCGCGATCCGGACGGATACACCGAGATCGGCGACGACATCGCGGAGCGCGGCCTCGGTCCAGCCGGCCCCCAGCAGCGCGCCGAGCAGCATGTCGCCGCTCGCCCCGCTCGCACAGTCAAGGTAGCCGATGCGCATCGGCGTCGCGGGCCAGCGCGTCCCGGCGCTCGGCCGGCTGGGAGGTGTCCGCCGCCGGGGTGGCGTTGATCACCGCGGCCAGGTACCCGGCGCCGTATCCGTTGTCGATGTTGACGACGGCGACTCCCGGCGCGCAGGCGTTGAGCATGGTCAGCAGCGGCGCCAGCCCGTTGAGGTGGACGCCGTACCCCACGCTGGTGGGCACCCCGATCACCGGGGCGCGCGTGAGCCCCGCCACCACCGTGGGGAGCGCGCCGTCCATCCCCGCCACCACGACCAGCGCCCGCGCGCGTTCCAGCAGCGCCCGCTGGGCGGCCAACCGGTGAAGGCCGGCCACGCCCACATCGTAGGCCCGCGTCACCTGCGCCCCCATCGCCTCGGCGGTCCAGGCGGCCTCCTCCGCGACCCCGATGTCCCCGGTCCCGGCGGTGAGGACCCCGACGCAGCCGGTCGGGCGGTCCGACGGCGTCCCGACGACGACAAGGGACGCCTCCGGGACGTGGCGCGCCTCCGGAATCGCCCGGAGCAGCTGGGCCGCGACCTCCGGAGCGGCCCGGGTCAGCAGCACCGCGGCATCGGTCCGGCGGAGCAACTGCGCGATGCCGACGATCTGCTCGACCGTTTTGCCGGGGCAGTAGACCGCCTCCGCCGCTCGCCGGCGGAGGGCCCGATGCGTGTCCACCTTGGCGAACCCCAGGTCGGCGAACGGCAGCCAGCGGAGCGCGTCGAGGGCAGCCTCGATGCTCGTGCGGCCCGCGCGCACATCCCGCAGGAGGCGGCCGAGCGCGTCCTCGTTCACGGGCGCAGCCCCGCGGCCTCCCGCTGCGCCCGCAGCGCCTCCGCGGCCAGG
>DATEHM010000251.1:0-16528 GCA_035279545.1 bacterium
CGGCCGGTGCCCGCGGAGGTCGAGGGCGTGGTGCTGGCGGTGGACGCGGAGGCGCTGGGGAGCGCGGCGATGATCCTCGGCGCCGGACGGGCGCGGGCGGAGGATCGCATCGACCCGGCGGCCGGCCTGGTGATCGAGCGCAAGGTCGGCGAGGCGGTGCGGCGGGGGGATTCGCTGGCGACGGTCCACGGGGCCCGCCCCGCGGCGGTGGAGGAGGGCATCCGGCGGGTGCGGGCCGCCTATACCATCGGGGTCGGGACGCCGGCGCGGGCCCCGCTCATCTACGAGATCGTCGCGTAGCGGCGCATCAAAAGGTCAAACGGCCCGCGCGCGAACGCGGGGCCTGGGGGGGTGGGGCGGATGTTCACGCGGGTGGGAGTGATCGGCTGCGGGCTGATGGGCTCGGGGATCGCCGAGGTGTGCGCGCGAGCCGGGTGCCAGGTGATGGTGCGCGAGGTGTCCGAGGACCTCCTCCGTCGAGGATTGAGCCGGATCGACGCGTCGATGGCGCGGGGGGTCGAGCGGGGGAAGCTCGCCGATGCGGATCGTCAAGCCGCCCGCGGCCGCATCCGGGGAACCACGGCGCTGCGGGATCTCGCCGGGAGCGAGATCCTCCTCGAGGCGATCATCGAGAAGATGTCGGACAAGAAGGCCCTCTACGCGGAACTGGACGCGATCTGCCCGCCGCAGGTCCTCTTTGCCAGCAACACCAGCTCCTTGTCGATCACCGAGATGGCCTCGGTGACCAAACGGCCCGAGCGGTTCCTCGGCCTCCACTTCTTCAACCCGGTGCCGGTGATGCGGCCGGTGGAGATGGTGCGGGGGCTGCTCACGGCGGAGGACACGCTGGCCCGATGCCGGGCCTTCTGCGAGGCCCTGGGGAAGACCGTGGTGGCCTGCAAGGACTACCCGGGGTTCATCGTCAACCTCCTTCTCGTGCCGTACCTCCTCGATGCTGTCCGCGCCTTGGAGTTGGGCGTCGCCAGCAAGGAGGACATCGACGAAGCCGTCCGGCTCGGCCTCAACCATCCGATGGGGCCCCTGACGCTCCTGGATTTCGTGGGCATCGACACGACGTACTACATTGCCGAGGCGATGTTCGAAGAGTTCAAGGACGCCCGGTATGCCGCCCCGTCCTTGATGCGAAAGATGGTCCTGGCCGGCTGGCACGGCCGGAAGAGCGGGAAGGGGTTCTACGAGTACTCGAAGCCGTCGTAGGCCGGCACGCCGGCCCGCCCGGGCGCGAATCCCCCCGCAGGAGGCGTTGTGCTGAGACACGAAGACCCGGCTGAGGTGGTCCGGTGGAATTTGAACTAAGCGAGGAGCATCGTCTCGTCCAGAACACCGTGCGCGAGTGGGCGACCGCCCGGCTCCGGCCCCTCGCCGCCGAGATGGACCGGACCGGTCGGTATCCGCCCGAGCTCCTCCGCGAACTCGGAGCGCTGGGGCTGATGGGGGTGTTCATCCCCGAACAGTACGGCGGGGGCGGAATGGACACCGTGTCCTACTGTCTCGTGCTCGAGGAGATCGCCCGGGCGGAGGCGGCGCTGGCGGCGGTGCTGTCGGTGAACAACTCGCTCGACTGCTACCCGCTCTTCGCGTTCGGCGACGAACGGCAGAAGCGGACGTACCTGGTGGAGCTCGCCCGGGGCCGGAAGCTCGGGTGCTACTGTCTGACCGAGCCCACAGCGGGGTCCGACGCGGCGTCGCTCCAGACCACCGCCCGGGACGCGGGGGATCAGTGGATCCTCAACGGGACCAAGATCTTCGTCACGAACGGCGTGGAGGCCGATCTCCTCATCGTCTACGCGCGAACCGAGTCCATCCCCGGGAGCGCGGGGATCAGCGCGTTCATCGCGGAGAAGGGCGACCCGGGGCTGTCGGTGGGCAAGGTGGAGCACAAGCTCGGCATCCGCGCCAGCAGCACCTGCGAGATCGTGCTGGAGGATTGCCGGCTGCCCAAGGATCGGCTCCTCGGGGAGCGGGGGAAGGGGTTCCACGTCGCCCTGGCCACCCTTGACGGCGGGCGGATCGGGATCGCCGCGCAGGCGCTCGGCATCGCCCGCGCGGCGATGGAGGACTCCATCGCCTACGCCAAGGAGCGGAGGCAGTTCGGCCAGCCGATCGCGGCGTTCCAGGCGACCCAGTGGAAGATCGCCGACATGGCGACGCGCATTCAGGCGGGACGGTTGCTCACCTACCGCGCGGCCTGGATCCGGGACCAGGGACGGCGCCATACGCGGGAAGCCTCGATGGCCAAGCTGTTCGCGTCCGAGACGGCGATGTGGGCGGCCACGCAAGCGGTGCAGATCTACGGCGGGTATGGGTATATACAGGATTACCCGGTGGAGCGGCACTTCCGCGACGCCAAGATCACCGAGATCTACGAGGGCACATCCGAGGTCCAACGGTTGGTGATCGCCCGTCACCTGCTCGGCGCGTCGCCGCGCGGGGGGGCGTCGTGAACGCGGGCGAGCCCGATCGGATGACGACGCCGGCCCCGGCGGGAGGAGCGCGCTGATGAATATCGTGGTGTGCGTGAAGCACGTGCCGGACACCGAGGCGGCGATTCGGATCCGGCCGGACGGCCATGGGATCGACGAGAGCGGGCTCCCGTTCGTCATGAACTACTACGACGAGCACGGGGTGGAAGAGGCGCTGCGGATCAAGGAGCGGCTCGGCGGCACCGTCACCCTGATCACCGCCGGTCCCCCGCGCGCCGCCCAGGCGCTGCGCGCGGGGCTGGCGATGGGAGCCGATGCGGCGATCCACCTCGAGGACGCCGCCCTGGAAGGCGCCGACCACGTCGGGGTGGCCCGCGCCCTCGCCGCCGCGATCGGTGCACAGACGTGCGACCTCGTCATCTGCGGCAAGTTGTCCACCGACGACAACGCGGCCGTCGTGGGACCCGCGCTCGCCGAGTTCCTGGGATTTCCACAGGCCACGGCGGTGACGAAGCTCGAACTGGGGGAGGGCGCGGCGACCGTGCACCGTGAGGTGGAGGGGGCGATCGAAGTGCTGCGCGTGGCCCTGCCGGCGGTGATTACCGTGGAGCGGAGCATCAACGAACCCCGGTATCCTTCGCTTCCTGGGATCATGAAGGCGAAGCGGACGCCGATCGCCACCAAGACGCTGGGGGACCTGGGGCTGACGCTGGCCGAGGTCGGCGCGGCGGCGGCGCGCTCCGAAGGGCTCGGGTACGCGTCGCCCCCCAAGCGTCAGGCCGGGCGCGTGCTGGAGGGAGAGCCGGCGGACGTGGTCAAGGAGCTGGTGCGCCTCCTCCGTGAAGAGGCCAAGGTCCTGTAGCCCAGAGGTGCCGGGATGAGCCGCGACGTCTGGGTGCTGGCCGAGTACGCGGGAGATCGCCCGCGGAAGATCACCTACGAGCTGTTGGGGAAGGCCGTCGAACTCGCGCAGACGCTGGGCGGCCAGGTCGTCGCCGTGGTCCTGGGGGCCGGGATTCTGGACTCGGCGGGCGACCTCGGCGCGTACGGCGCGGACGTCGTTCGCGCCGCCGACGATCCGCTCCTCCGCCAGTACACCACGGACGCCTACGCCGCGGTGC
Organism: bacterium; assembly: GCA_035279545.1. GTDB lineage: Bacteria > Sysuimicrobiota > Sysuimicrobiia > Sysuimicrobiales > Segetimicrobiaceae > Segetimicrobium. The sequence goes on from DATEHM010000251.1 coordinate 3,566, forward strand.
TCGAACCCCTGCTGTCGGTGGAGCAGCCGTTCCTCCTGTTGATCGGCAGCACCGCGGCGGGCCGCGATCTGGCCCCGCGGTTGGCCGCTCGGTGCGATGCCGGAATCGTCACGGACTGCGGAACGATCGAGGTGGTCGACGGGCAGATTGAGGTGACCCGCCCGGTGATGACGCGGAAGGCGATCGCGCGGGTGGCGTTCCGGGGGGAGAGCCTCCGCATCGCGGTCGTGTTGCCCAATATCTTTGCGCCCCCGCCGGCGGACGCCACGCACCTGGCCGAACTGCTCCCGGTCTCCGTCACGCTGGACCCGCAGGCGATCCGGACGGAGGTGCTGGAGGTCAAGGCGATCGCGCGGGAGACGCTGCCGCTCACCGAAGCGGACATCATCGTGTCGGGAGGGCGCGGGCTCCGTGGCCCCGAGAATTTTGGGATCCTCCAGGCCCTGGCGCGGGCGCTGGGGGCGGCGGTGGGCTCGAGCCGGCCCCCGGTCGACTCCGGGTGGGTTCCCCACGATTACGAGATCGGCCAGACGGGCAAAACGGTAAACCCGCAACTGTACATCGCCTGCGGGATCTCGGGGGCCCCCCAGCACCTGGCCGGAATGTCGGGCGCGCGGTACATCGTGGCGATCAACAAAGATCCGCAGGCGCCGATTTTCGGGGTGGCCTCGTACGGGGTGGTGGGGGACCTCTTTCAAGTCGTCCCGCTGCTGACCGAAGAGGTCCAGCGGCTCCGCGGAGCCTCCCATGGATGAGGCCCGGCGCAGGCGCATCGAGGCGGCCCGGAAGCGGTGGGAAGAGACGACCCTACGTGAGGGTCTGGCCCGCCAGCGCGAGCGCGCCGAGCGCTTTCGGACCCTGTCTGACCTCGACGTCGCCCGCCTCTACGGCCCCGCGGAGATCGGCGACCAGGACGCCGACCGCGCCCTGGGACTTCCCGGCGACTATCCCTTCACCCGCGGGATCCACCCGACGATGTACCGGGGCCGACTCTGGACGATGCGGATGTTTGCGGGGTACGGCGCGGCCGAGGACACGAACGCCCGGTTTCACTACCTGCTGGGGCAGGGCCAGACCGGGCTCTCGGTCGCCTTCGACATGCCGACCCTCATGGGCTACGACTCCGATCACCCGCGGTCGCTGGGGGAGGTGGGCCGGGAAGGGGTCGCGATCGACACCGTGGACGATATGGACCTGCTGCTGCGCGACCTCCCGCTCGATCGGGTCACGACCTCGATGACCATCAACGCGCCGGCGAACGTGCTCCTGGCGATGTACGTGGCCGTGGCCGCGGCCCGAGGGATCAGCCCGCGGGCGATCGGGGGGACGATCCAGAACGACATGCTCAAGGAGTTTATCGCCCAAAAGGAGTGGATCGTCCCGCCGCGGCCGAGCCTGAAGCTGATCCAGGACATCCTCGTCTACGCCACCCGGGAGACCCCTCGGTGGAACACGATCAGCATCAGCGGCTATCACATCCGAGAGGCGGGCGCCACCGCCGTCCAAGAACTCGCGTTCACGCTTGCCGACGGGATCGCCTACGTCCAAGCGGGATGCGAGGCGGGTTTGGACGTCGACGCCTTCGCCCCCCGTCTCTCATTCTTCTTTGACATCCACAACGACTTCTTCGAGGAGGTCGCGAAGCTTCGGGCCGCCCGGCGGATGTGGGCCCGGATCATGCGGGAGCGGTTTCACGCCAAGACCTCCCGGTCCTGCATGCTGCGCATGCACGCCCAGACCGCGGGCGTGACCCTCACCGCCCAGCAGCCGCTGAACAACGTGGTGCGGACGACGCTCCAGGCCCTCGCCGCCGTGCTCGGCGGCTGCCAGTCCCTCCACACCAACTCGATGGACGAAACCTACGCGCTGCCCACGGAAGAGGCCGTGACGCTGGCCCTGCGGACCCAGCAGGTGATCGCCCACGAAAGCGGGGTGGTGGACACCGTGGATCCGCTGGGGGGGGCGTATTTCATTGAAGACCTCACCAACCGAATGGAGGCCGCCGCCGAGGCGTACATTCAACGGATCGACGAGATGGGCGGGATGCTCGCGGCGATCGAGCGCGGGTATCCGATGCGGGAGATCGCCGACGCCAGTTACCGGTACCAGCAGGAGTTCGAACGGAAGGAGCGGATCGTGGTCGGGGTAAACGAGTTCACCACCCCCGAGGAGCGTCGGATCCCGCTCCTGAAGATTGATCCGGCCGTGGAGCGCCGCCAGGTGGAGCGGGTGGCGCGCGTCCGATCCACCCGGGACCAGGGGGCCGCGCGCCGGACGCTGGACGCGCTCCGCCGGGAGACCGAGCGCGGCGGGAACACCATGCCGGCGATCGTCGAGGCGGTCAAGGCACGCGTGACGCTCGGCGAGATCTGCGACGTCTTCCGTGCGGTCTACGGGGAGTACCGCGAGTCCGCGATCCTCTGATCCGCCCGCCGTCGTCACCCCGGCGCTGGCGAATCTAGCCCCCCGAGCCTCCGGTTAGGATCGCGTGGCGCGCTGCTTGCGCGCGCGCTGGTGGACGAGCGCCTCCAGAATTCTCTGCGCCAGGCCGGAGCTTGGCCGGGCCTGCCCGTTGACGATCTGGTTGAAGTGTGCGGCGCTTACCCCGACCCTCATGGCAAATGCCGACTGGCTGATGTGCCATTCCCGGCACCAGTGTTTCAAGAGGGTTCCCAGGTCTATGGGGGATTCGACGTCGTTGCGCATCCGGCGCGCCTCGCTGGTCGAGTGAGCTCTTCACCTCGAATGATAGGGACGCCGCGGCATCCCCTCTATGAACGCCCTCACAGACACCCTCCCGTCGTGGCGTACACTCATGGACGGGCGGCGCGCCCGTTAGCCGCAGAACACCCGCAGGCGAAGGGGGCGGAGCGCCAAATCCTGGGAAAGGCAAACATACATTCGATCCTCCTTTGGGCTCGGCGTTAATCAAAAGGAGGATTATCGAATCCCCAATAGAATGACGCTATTCCTTTCTCGCCAAACAGACCATCGCCGAATGCGCGTGGGGTTGTGGACCAAATTGCGCTCCGGATGGAGAGGAGGTAGGGTTCCATGTGGGGGGGTCTCTCCTATAGTCCTCGCATGATCTGCTCGGCCGTGTGTGCGCTTTTGGTATCGATCGCGCCGTGGCTATCGGGGGAAGCGCTAACCGGGCCCGCCAAGGTGACAGCGGTCACGGGGAGCCAAATCGGCGACGAAACCGCGATCACCATTGTGGCGACGAAACCGGTACGTTACCAAGTGCGCAACGTCCGGTCCGACTGGATTGTCATCGACATTCCGGGGACACAACTCGGCCGGCCGGCCGGACAGGTGCCGGTGGTTCGCGGCCTGGTGAAACGAGTCAGGGTCGGGCAGTTCATGCCGAACATCGTCCGGGTTGTGGTGGAGTTGATCCAGCCGGTCGAATTCCATCTCGCCAGCACCTTTAACCGTCAGGGCATCGTCGTGGGCATTCCAATGGACATCGGTGGGCGTATCGTTGCCCGCGCTCAGGCCGTCGGGTACCAGACGGTCACGACCCAAGCAGATGCCCTCGCCATCGGCCCGGAGACCCTGAATCCCCAGGGCCCGCCGGTCCCCCCGAAAACGACAAGCGCCTCGAACGCGAGTACGGGGGCTCCTAATCCCCCCGAGCCGGGACCCGTGAAGACGGCGAGCACTCCACCTGTGGCCTCCGCGGCCACAAGTCCTCAGGGACCGCCGGTCCCCACGAAGACGACAAGCGCTTCCGCCTCGAGCGTGGGGACGCCGAGTCCCCAGGGGCCGTCGACACCCGTGAAGACGACGGGCACCTCCACGGCGAGCACGGAGGCCCCCAGTCCCCAAGGGCCGCCGGCACCCGCGAAGATGGCGAGCACCCCACCGGTAAGCTCGGCGCCCACGAGTCCCCAGGGGCCGTCGACACCGGTGAAGACCACAAGCACCTCCACGGCGAGCGCGGAGGCCCCCAGTCCCCAGGGGCCGTCAGTTCCCGCGAAGACGGCGAGCCCCCCACCGGTGAGCGCTGCGGTCACAGGTGCCCAGGCGTCCCTGCCCGCGCCGAAAGTCGTGACAAATCCTCAAACGAAGCTTCGTGGTGTCGTCCCCGGTCACGCTATCGGATCCGCGAGGTTGGGAATGAGCGTTCAAGATCTGGTCGCCACCTTCGGGCCGAGCGTGAGCACCGACCACATGCCCGATGGCACCACTGTCTATCGCTGGTTCAAGGCACCCAAAAACGCAGGGATCGGGGTGCGCGCATCCGCGGACGGGGTCATCTTGCGGGTGTGGGCGCTGAATGACGTAGGCTACGTCACAAACGAACGACTCCATGCCGGAAGCACGGAAGCCGAGATCCGGGCGGCGTTGGGTGAGCCGTCTCAATCGTTCATCAATGCGGAACAGAAACTCAAGACGCTTACATACAGCGCGCTTGGGGTATGGTTCAGCATTCAACTTGACGAACGGTACCTGTTTTACAACAGCGTATTCGAGATCGGGATCATGCAACCCCGATAACCGTGAGGGGTGCTCGCGCGCGGCACTGGCGTGCGGTGGCCACAGAGGCTACAGTAGAGGGAGGTGCATCCTAGGTAAAGAGAGGGTCAGTCGGTGGACTACGCGCGAGTGTTTGCCGATGCCGTCGCACAATTGAGGGTGGATGGGCGTTATCGGGTGTTTGCCGACCTCGAGCGGGTGCGCGGGGGGTTCCCGCGGGCGGTCTGGCATAGCCCCGATGGCCCGGTCAAGGTCATCGTCTGGTGCTCCAATGACTACCTCGGGATGGGTCAGCACCCCGCGGTCCTCGAGGCGATGGCGGAGGCCGTCCAGCGCTGTGGCGCGGGCGCGGGGGGAACGCGGAACATTTCCGGCACCAGCCACTATCACGTGCTCTTGGAGCGCGAGCTGGCCAGCCTTCACGGCAAAGACGCCGCACTGTTATTTTCCTCCGGCTACAACGCGAACGAAGCGTCCCTCAGCGCGATCGCCCGGCTGCTCCCGGGCTGCGTGATCTTCTCGGACCAACTCAACCACGCTTCGATGATTGAGGGGATCCTTCACGGCGCCGCCGAGAAGCGGATCTTCAAACACAACGATCCCGCGGATCTCGACCGATTGTTGCGCTCGACCGATCCCGCCCGGGCCAAACTCGTCTGTTTCGAATCCGTCTACTCGATGGAAGGCGATGTCGCGCCGATCCACGAGATCTGCGCCGTCGCCGAGCGCCACGGGGCGATGACCTATCTCGACGAGGTCCACGCCGTGGGACTGTACGGTCCGCACGGGGCGGGGATCGCCGAGCGCGACGGGGCGCAGCATCGCCTCACGGTGATCCAGGGCACCCTCGCCAAGGGATTCGGGGTCGTCGGGGGGTACATCGCCGGCCCCGCGGCCTTGGTGGATTGTGTCAGAAGCTTTGCGCCGGCGTTCATCTTCACCACGGCGATGCCGCCCGTCATTGCGGCCGGCGCGTTGGCGAGCGTGCGGTATCTCAGGGGCAGCAGCGCGGAGCGTGAGCAGCACCAAGCACGCGTCGCCCGCCTGAAGCACCTGCTCGCGCGTGCCGGCCTGCCCGTGGTGGAGACCCCGAGCCACATCGTGCCGATCACGGTGGGCGATGCGTTGCGGTGCAAGCAGGCGTCAGATGAACTCCTGGCGCGTCACCGCATTTACATCCAACCGATCAACTACCCGACCGTGCCCAAGGGGACCGAACGGCTGCGGATCACCCCGACGCCGCTGCACGGCGATCGTGAGATGGACCGCCTTGTCGCTGCCCTGCGGGATGTGTGGACGCGCCTCCAGCTTCCCCAGGCCGGCCTCGCCCATTCGGCCGGCCGGACCGGATGAGCGCTCGGGGCACGGATGCCTTTTACGGAATCTTTCCGTACCTGGTGTCTCCGCTCGACGAGCATGGGCGGGTGCGGACACAGGTTCTGCACCGCCTCGTCGAGCATCTGATCGAGGAGGGCGTCCACGGGTTAAGCCCGCTCGGAAGCACGGGGGAATTTCCCTATCTCACTCCAGCGCAGCGGGTGGAGGTCGTGCGCACGGTCGTGGATGCCTCCGGCGGTCGGGTGCCCGTGGTGCCGGGGGTGGCCGCGCATGCCACGGGCGATGCCATCCAGCAGATCCGGGTCCTGCTGGAGTGCGGCGTCGACGGCATCATCCTCATTCTGCAAAGCTATTTCCCGTTGCACCGCTCCGCCGTGGGGGACTTCTACGCCGCGGTCGCCGAAGCGGTCTCATGCCCGATCGTCCTCTACTCCAACCCCCGCTACCTCGGGGTCGATTTGACGCCCGATCAGATCGGCGCCCTCAGCGAGATCCCCAACATCCGATATGCCAAGGACGCCTCGGGGGAGACCGGCCGCATCCTCTCAATTCTCGCGCGGGTGGGGGATCGACTGAAGGTGTTCAGCGCCTCCGCGCATATCCCCCTGTTGGTCTTGCAACTGGGCGGGGTGGGGTGGATGGCCGGCCCGGCGTGTCTGGTCCCGCGGGCGTCGGTCGCGCTCTATCGCCTGGCGACGGAGGGCCGCTGGGGGGAAGGGCTCGAACTGCAGCGGCGGCTGTGGAGGATCAACGAACTCTTCCAGAAGTACTCGCTGGCCGCGTGCGTCAAAGCCGGTCTCGAGGTGCAGGGGTTTGAGGTGGGCGGCCCGATCGCCCCGCAGCCTCGGCTGCCCACGGCCGCCTATGACGAAATTCGCCAGGCCCTGCGGGTGATCGCCGGCGACGCCTTTCTCCGGACGATCGTCAACGACGGGTAGGCGGCGGCCCTTAGAGCTCGGGGGGAGTCCGCCCGGCCATCCGCATTCGCAGAAACACCTGGGCACGGTGGTGGACGGTGTGCTCTCGGGCGTACCACAGGATGTGGTGGACGGTTTCGCCACCGAACGGGGTCTCCAGGGTCTTGGAAAGGTCGGCCACGTCGAGGCCCCCGACGATCGTGCCGGTCGCCGCCTGAACCGCATCGAGGAGCTCGACCGACGCGGCGACGGTGGGAAAATGCGGTCCCACATGCTTTGCGACCTGGGACACCTCAAGCTTCCAGCCGTCCTGGGGGAGTCGGCCGTTGGGGGGTGTCCTTCCACCCCCAAGGAACTGGTGCACCAGAAAGTCTTCCATGATCGCGATGTGGAGGATAAGATCGTGGATCGTCGGGGACCCGGGGCCCGGCGCAGCGGATAGATCGGTATCGGAGAGCGTGCTGACCGCGCGCTTCAGCGCGGCGTTGACCTGCTTCCAAAACGGGACGATGTCCGAGATGGCCACCTCACCCCTCCCCCAGTGCGCGGCCGGGGTGTGTCCCATCACCGGGGAGCGGGGCCAAATCTGGGGGGGCCGGCGCCCCATCATCCGGACCCGCGTGTAGAGTTGGGCCCGATGGTGCTGATCGTGTTCGACCAGGTGCCAGAGGATCCACCGCAGCGTGTTCTCCTCTCCCCAGGTCGATCGCCGCTTCAGGCAGAGGTCGGCCGCGTCCAGGTCGGTCGCAAACTCTTCGATGGGGACGTGCGCGGCCCGCAGCCCTTCGACGATCGATGGCACCGTGGGGAAGCGGCACCTCCGCTCCTCACGCTTTTGCTCGTCGGTGAACCCGTCCCAGCCATCGGGGCACCACTCCTGGTAGGGCCTTCCCTGGATGCCCCCGTGCCACCAATACTCTTCGACGGCGATCACATGCCCCAACACCTCGCCGACCGATTGGAAGCCGGGCGCGGGCCGAAATTCCAGGTCCTCATCTCCCAAGGCGCCGGCGAGTTCGGTCAGGAGGTGACGATTATCCGCCCAGTACGGGAACAGCTCGACCGCCTTCACACGGACCCTCCTCGATAGAAATCCCCCCGATCCATCGAACGCTACCATCCCTTCACGGGCACCGTGGCGAGATCCTCCGACGGCGATTGCGGTTTGCTCCCGAGCCTGGATCTTGAAATCGAACATACGTTCGTATTATCATTGGACCCATGCAGCCCCCTCGCGAACTGATCGAGACCGAGGTCAAAACTGTTCTCAACCGGGTGACCGGGATGCCCTTCCGCTGGTCGATCAACCCCTACAGGGGATGCGCCCACGCGTGTGTGTTCTGCTACGCCCGCCGGACACACTGGTTCCTCGAGGAGGACGGTGTCAACGAGTGGGCGTCAAAGATCTTCGTGAAGGTGAACGCGCCTGAGGTGCTGCGCCGTGAGCTCAGCCGGCCGAGCTGGAGGCGGGAGGAGGTGGCCCTGGGCACCGCGACCGACCCGTATCAGGCCATCGAGAGTCGGTACCGCATCACCAGGGCGGTGCTCGAGGCTCTGCGGGACTTCCGCACCCCGGTCGGCATCGTCACGCGATCCCCGCTCATCCTGCGCGACATCGATCTGTTGACCGCGATGGCGAGGCTGGTCAACGTGAGGGTCTGCATCAGCGTGGCCACGACCGACCCTGGACTGGCACGGCAGATCGAGCCCACGGTGGCGTCGCCCGCCCAGCGCCTGCGCGCCGTTCAGGTCCTCGCCTCAAGCGGGATCCGGACGGGGGTGCTGCTCGCCCCGATCCTTCCGGGTCTCACCGATGGGCGAGACAGTCTTGCCGGCGTGATCCAGGCCGCCCGCGATGCGGGGGCCGCGTTCGTCGGGCACGGCGTGCTTCACCTGGGCGAGGTGACCAAAGACGCCTTTGTCCGGTTCCTCAGCCAGCGCTACCCGGGGTTGGTGCCCCTGTACCGCCGGCTGTACCCCGGACGGTACGCGCCCCCCGGATACCAGCGGCAGGTGGCACAGGTGGTCGCCGCCGAGCGGGCGCGGACGCACCTGCGGGAACCCCGCTATCTCCGCCCCCCGGCGGCCCCCCGTCAGCTCAGGCTGTTCTGATCTCCGGCTACCGGCCGGCGGCCGCGATCGCGGCCACCCCAAACGCGGTGATGATCGTCCCGGAGATCATGTTCACCCACCGCAGTCCCCCGCGATCAAATCGCGACCGGAACATCCCCGTCAGGCCGCTCAACACGCCCCACCATAAGGCAGAGCCCAGAAACACCCCCAATACCAGCACGCCCGCCGTGCGGTAGTCGCCGGCGGCCGTCCCGAGCCCCAGCCCGGCGAAGACGGCGGCGAAGCTGAGGATCGTCATCGGATTGGTCAGGGTCAAGAACAGCGTGGAGGAGTAGGCACCCACAAGGCGCGTGTCGCCGGTTCCGACCGCCGGCCGGACCGCCGGGTGCGCGGCCAAGGTCTTGTAGCCGAGGAAGAGGAGAAAGGCCCCGCCCACCACGCGGAGCCAGAGTTGGTGACCGACGAAGAACGCGGCGATCGAGGTCAGGCCGAATGCCGCGATGAGCCCGTAGGTCCCATCGGCGGTCGCCGCGCCGAGCCCGGAGATAAAGCCGACGGCGCGACCCTCAGCCAGCGTTCTCCGGATGCAGAGGACGCCGATCGGGCCGACGGGGGCGGCAATCGAGAATCCGACGATGAGGCCGCGGAGAAAGAAACTGTGATCCACGTAGGTCTGCTCCTCGAATGGCTTCTTCGATGGGAGCATAGCAAGGTGCCATTGATCCGGCAAACCGCTGGTCGAATTTTTCGCCGTTCCTCCTGCTGAACGGAACACCGATCGCGCTCTAGGGTGCTGACATAGATGTAAATTCGGAAGGTGTTCGCCGCGGTCAAGATGCGCGGGCGAGTGCGTCGCCCGCGACTGAGTCGAGCTCGATGGCCGCCCGCACGTCGGTGGACCTCGATTGTTTGTATTCCCGGCGCAGCTGCGGCGTCACCGCGTAGATGAGGATGTGCCCGGAGCGGCGTGTGATCAGGAGTTCTCTTCTTGAAGTGCACCATCCGCGGTCGGCGAGTCGTACTCGGCGCGCCCGGACGTCAAGCACATCCCGCGAGAAAGCGAGTGCGCGTGCCTGATCCGCTTCCCCATGGGCCAACGTTCGCGAGTTGTGATGCTGCGCCCTATTGTGGGTAACCGAACGTGATTCACCGGCGAGTACCTGACCAGTGCTCCAGCTTCGGAGTGGTCCCTGAAGCGCGGCTGATTACGTGGGGTTCAGGCCTCTTTTCGTCTTCCCCGCATCATCCCTAAAAGCGTCAACCCGGTGCCCGTTAAGAACAACGCGGACGGCTCCGGGACCTGGTGGCCGCCGACGATGAGAGATTCGCTGTTCGCGGTTTCCGTAATATGGCTGTTCTTGCCCGGTTCGAGAAATGCGATGAACGCGGTCCCGGGCGGCACAGCTCCGCCCAGGATGATCGCCTCCGGGGACGTGTACGTGCCGAGATTGAAGTCGTACGCGGTAAAGCTCATAGGGCCCGAATGCGTTCCAGTCGCCCCCTGGAAAAATCCCGCATACGATGAGAAGTTCTTATCGGTCCCGGTTTCGTTCAACACGGTAGCATCCCAAACGGAGGATCCCGTTGTCCACAGGTGGGGGCCATCCGTAACACCAACGCCGTTGACTGTAAACCCGCTCGGCAGAGTGGAGTTGGGCGTCGCAATCACCAAGAACAGCGTCCCACTTGCCGAACTTTTACCGGGGGTGCTGACGTTGAACGTCGGCTGTGTACTCGATGTGCTCTGGATTCCCCCCGGGAGACACACCGTGGACCCCGTGCACACGAGTTGGATATTATCCGCCCTTGCCTGGGGCACAAATAGCAACCCCGCACCTAACACGGCGGCAAAAAGCCCAGCCATCATCCATCCGCGTCTCTTCACAAACACCCACACCGCAATCTCGTCAGTTGGGCTAACCGCCAAATGCCGCACGCGAGATACCATCGTTTAATATCTCAAGCCAACGGACCCGCGTAAATCATTCGAGCGAATGAACGCGGTCTATCGATCGACGAAACCACCGGCGCCCCCCCTTGCGGCAGTTGGGGCAAGGCCTCAGGGAGGCCTCGAAGGGGCGGAGGCACGGCTTCAGGCCAAACGCTTGATTGAACCACTCGCGAAGTGTAGGCGGCGGGGTACGCTCCGCGGGTTTCACAGCCGGACAGCTTGGACGCGACGCTGCGGGGAGGAGTTGAAGGCGCACCTCCGGGTGTGGGGAGTCGATGCGTCATCGCGCGGCGGGGACGGGCAATCGACAATCAGCGGACCTCTCGTCTTCAGCGCCAGCGAGGCACCCCGGAGGTTGGAATGCACCGGAGTCGCATACTTTCGCCGGGCAAAGTACCTCGCTCCCCTCTGCCGCAGAGCTGCGCACGATGTGGGCAAAGCCTATCAGGCTTGGGAGCCCTCTCCGGGGGGGCGCTCACCGCGTCCTGGGATGGGCCCGATTCAGTGAGCGATCCCCCCGCCCCTCCGTCGCGTCAAACGGCTTGCCCCTCCCCAAGAACTTTGTGATAATGGCATCGATGGAGACGGTCAAAGTCCGCATCTTGATCGCCAAGCCCGGCCTCGACGGGCACGATCGGGGAGCCAAGGTGGTGGCGCGCGCCCTGCGCGATGCCGGCTATGAGGTCATCTACACGGGGCTCCACCAGACCCCCGACATGATCGCCTCAGCCGCGATTCAAGAAGACGTGGATGCCATCGGCCTGAGCATACTGTCGGGCGCGCACAACGTCCTGCTGCCCCGGTTGATGGCGTTGCTGCGGGAGCAGGGGGTGACGGATATCCAGGTGTTTGCCGGCGGCATCATCCCCGACGAAGACCTCCCGGGATTGCGGGCGGCCGGGATCGCCGCGGTCTTCACCCCCGGCACCTCGCTCGAACAAATCGTGACCTGGGTCCGCGACCACGTGAAACCGCGCGGGGTGGCCGCGTGAGGGTGCTGATCCGCCACCAGAAGCGAGAGGTGGAGGTCGCCGGCCGCCGCCGGGTGCGCGACGTGCTGGCCGAACTGGGCATCAACCCCGAGACCGTGCTGGTGATCCGTGGGTCCCAGCTCCTCACCCACGACGTCCAGGTCGCGGACGACGACCAGATCGAGCTCCGTCCGGTCGTGTCCGGAGGCGGGGTCTGATGCGCTGCCAGAAATGCCGGGGCGACGCCTCGGTCGAGATCCGGCGGCACCACGCGGCCTTCTGCAACGAGCATTTCATCGAATTCTTCGAGCATCAAGTGACGCGGTCGATCGAAGGGGAGCGGATGTTCACCCGCGACGACCGGGTGCTCGTCGTGGTTTCGGGGGGAAAGGACAGCCTGGCGCTGTGGGATGTCCTGCGCCGGCTGGGGTACCAGACCACCGGGCTCTACATCAACCTGGGGATCGGCGAATATTCCCAGGAGTCCCAGCGGAAGGCGGAGGCGTACGCCGCGGGGCAGGGGGCGGACCTGCTGATCGCCGACATCCCCCACGACTACGGCATGAGCGTGGAGGACTTCGCGCGGGCGACCGGCCGGGTCAGCTGCTCGGCCTGCGGTCTGAGCAAGCGCTACCTCTTCAACCGAGTGGCGATGGACCGCGGCTTTCCGGTCGTCGCCACGGGGCACAACCTGGACGACGAGGCGGCGGTTCTTCTCGGCAACCTCCTGCACTGGCAGACCGAGTACCTGGGTCGTCAGGCGCCGGTGCTGCAGAGCACCCACCCGCAGTTTGCGAAGAAGGTGAAGCCGCTCTACCGGATCGCCGAGCGCGAGACCGCCGCATACGCGGTGATCCGCGGCATCGACTACATCGTCGAGGAGTGCCCGAACAGCGTCGGCGCGAAGAGCCTCCTCTATAAGGACGCGCTCAACCTGCTCGAGCAGGCCGCCCCGGGGACGAAGCAGAGCCTCTACTGGGGATTTCTCGAGCGGGGGCGCCCGCTTGTGGAAGCGCTCGGCAGCCCGGCGCTGCGCGCCTGCGTCCACTGCGGGCAGCCGACGACTGCCGAAGTGTGTGCCTTCTGCCGGATGACCGAGCGGGCGGCCGAGCGGATGCGGGTGCGCCTGGCGTCCGCCGCCAGTGCCACCGGGCCGGCGCCCGACCTCGCCGCTGAGAGACCGGCGGCGGCCGACCAGCCGGACGCCTCGGCCCCCCTGGCGGAGGCCGGC
>DATEHM010000252.1:0-16220 GCA_035279545.1 bacterium
CATCATGGCGAGCCACCAGGCGTATTTGCGAAACATTAGGAGGCCGAGAAAGGAGCCCAGGGCTACGCCGATCAGGACTTCCGGGGGCATCCAGACCAGGGCGGCGACGATCTTGACGCTGTTGTTTGGAAAGGTGCTCCCGCCAGAGGCTCTTGGGATGGGCTTGACGAGGTACGTCAGCGCAAAAATCGCGGTGAGTCCGGCCACCACGGCTCCGCGGCTGTGCGGAAGCGCCCAGACCGCCAGCGGGAAGTACACCAGGATCAGCCCAAGGACATATCCTCGAACCGTGGTCGGGATTTCGCTGAGTCGGGTTCGCATGCACCCTAAGGAGTCTAGCCGGATTCCGGGCTGGGGTTGATCGGGCCTATCCGCCGCCGTCGCCTGCCATACCAAATGCGGGTAACGCCAATACGATTGCCATTGGCTCCACCCTGCCCCGATGTGCTGCCCCGGATATTCACCGCAAGCTGCCGGGTGCCAGAGACACTATCCTCCTCGATCGGCGCATCGCCGATGTCTGCGGGAGGATTTTGCGGCGTGAGATGCCGCAGCGATTCTTGGTCGCCCGGAATCCGGCATTGACTTTTAGTGTGTGTAGTGGTTCCTCCTTATGTGGACTTGAGCGTCCCGCAACCGTGTATCCTTTCCATAGAGCGTGCGGCGGGGCGCTCTTCCGGTCTTGGCCGTCGAGGATCGCCGCGTCGGTTCGGCGGGGACCCCCCGTTCCATGTGGACTATTCCCACGCGAACGTAGATTCCCTGCTCCCCAACGGAATATCGAACTAGTGATCGCCTCCGCCTTTCCGGTACCGCGCCCGTCCCTCTTCGTAGAGGTCGCCCCCGGCGATGTCGTTGACGACCACCACGGGGAAGTCGTCGACCACAAGCCGGTAAATCGCCTCGGCCCCCAGATCGGGAAACGCCATCACCTCCGCGGCGCGGATCCGTTCCCCCAAGAGGGCCGCCGTCCCCTCCACCGCTCCGAAGTAGACCGCCCGACACCGCCGGATCGCCTCACGGACCTCAGGGGATCGGCGCCCCTTGCCGATCATCCCGCGGACTCCGTAGGCGAGCAGGGCGGGGGTGTAGCCGTCCATCCGCGATGCGGTCGTGGGGCCGGCCGCTCCGATCGGCCGGCCCGGACGGGCCGGGGTGGGCCCGCAGTAATAGATCACCTGGCCCCGCAGGTCGACCGGGAGCGGTTCCCCGGAGCCGAGCAGGTGGACCAGTCGCTCGTGGGCGGCGTCCCGTGCGGAGTAGATGACGCCGGAGATCAGCACCTGGTCGCCGGCGCGGAGGCGCCCCGCGTCGTCGGGGGCAAACGGCGCGCGGAGGGGGATGGGCCCTCGCGTCATAGGACGATGTGCCCCGCCCGGTGCGAGTGGCAATCCAGGTTGACGGCGACGGGCAGGCTGGCGATGTGGGTGGGGTGGCTCTCGACGTGCACGGCGAGCGCGGTGACGCGCCCCCCGAACCCGGCCGGGCCGATGCCGAGATCGTTGATGCGGCGGAGGAGATCCGCTTCTAGGCCGGCGAGGCGCGGGTCGGGGTTGGGAGCGCCCACCGGCCGGAGGAGCGCGCGCTTGCTCAGGAGCGCGGCCCGCTCGAACGTCCCGCCCATCCCGACCCCGACGATGAGGGGGGGGCTGGGGTTCGGGCCGGCCTCGGAGACGCAGCGGGTGACGAACTCGGCCGCGCCCTCGTACCCGTCGGAGGGGGTCAGCATCGCCAGCCGGCTCATGTTGTCGCACCCGGCGCCCTTGGCGAGCACCGACAGGGCCAGCCGGTCCCCCACGACGACCCGGTAGTAGACGATCGCCGGCGTGTTGTCCCGGGTGTTGACCCGATCGAGCGGTCCGCGCACGATCGAGGCACGCAGGTATCCCTCCCGATACCCCTGACGCACCCCCTCGTTGATCGCCTCCTCCACCGGCCCGCCGGCGATATGGAGGTCCTGGCCGACATCGGCGAACACCACCGCGGTCCCGGTGTCCTGGCAGATCGGGAACCACTGCTCCCGGGCGACACGGGCGTTCTCGAGCAACCGGTCCAGGACCGACCGGCCGATTTCCGACTCCTCGACCGCCCGCGCGCGCTCCAGGGCGGCCAGCATATCCGCCCCCATCTGATGGTTGATCGTGATGCAGAGGGTCCGGACGGATTGCGTGATCGCCTCAGCGTCGATCGTGCGCATCGCTCCCCCACGGGATCGCCGCGACGTCGGAGACCTGCTCGAGGGCGCGGACGGCCTCGGCCACCCCGGCGCGCCGCTGCGCGGACAGCCGCGACGCCAGGGCGGTGAATTTGTCCATCAGCGCTTCGTCGCTGGCCGGGTTGTCCGGGCTTCCCCTCGGTGTGTCCACCCGCACCTCGTGCCGGTCCCCGCCCTTGCCCTGGACTTCCACCGCCGCCCCCCACCGGTCGGGGTAGGCGGCCGTGCAGGCCGCGTCCTCAGCGTACTTGACGCGATCGGCCAGCGCCCGCAGGGCCGGATCGGCGAGGGTATCGGTCGTAAACTCTCCGAGCCCGACGCGTCCGCGCGCCAAGGCGAGCGACACGCAGAAGGGGAGGCTGAACTTCGCCTGGTAGGGGTTTTTGGGATCCGGGATGCCCGTCACCTCAATCGCGACGCGGAAGGTGCGGACGTGAACGCGGGCGATCTCGTCCGCCCGCAGCCCCCGCCGCCGTAACTCCAGCGCGGCATCGATCGCCGGGTGGATGTGCCCGCAGGCCGCGTGGAGCTTGAACGAGTTTTCGTCGATGCGGTACCCGATGCCCAGGCCGTCCGTGAGGCGGGCCGGTGTCCCGCCCCCGGCCATCGCGCGGAGGATGCCCTTTTCCCCTTCCAGGATGGTGCCGGAGCCGGTGAACCCGTCCCGGGCGAGCAGCGCGGAGAGGACTCCGGCCTCGGCCGCCCGGCCCGCGTGCAGGGTCTTGCTCATCGCGCCGTCCGCAAGAAACTCCCACAGCCCCGCCGCCATGGTCCCGGCGCTCCCCAGGGCATCGAGGGTTTGCGCGGGGGAGAGTCCGAGGATGACCGCGCCCGCGCCGGCGGCGGCCAGCGCGCCGGCGGTGCCGGTGACGTGCCAGAATCGGTAGTGGGCGGCCCCGCAGGCTTCGGCGACCCGCGCCCCCACCTCGTACCCGCACGCGATCGCCTCGAGGAGGTGTCGTCCGGAGCAGTGCTCCCGCTCCGCCAGCGCGAGCGCCGCCGGGATCGTGACGGTGCCGAGGTGCATCACCGACGGCCGGTGCAGGTCGTCCATCTCGACGGCGTGTGAGGCGATGCCGTTGGCCAGCGCCGCGGCGGTGCAGCCCCCGCGGCCTCCGCTGAGCAGCGTGGATTCTTCCGGCCCGCCGAGGGTTGCGGCGAGCCCGGCGGCGATCCTCCCCGCCGGCGTGTCGCATCCGGCGTAGCCGGCTCCCAGCCAGTCCAGGACGCACCGCTTGGCCATCGTGGCGGTGAGGTCGGGGAGCGGGTGTGGCGATGCCACCCACCCGGCGAGCGCCCTGGTTGCGTGCGATGCCGGGGCGTGGACGCGGGCCATGCTACACCACTCCTTCCTCGGAAAGGCGGGTGAGCGCGATGTCGTCGAGCCCGAGCCAGCCGCCGTAGATTTCCCGGTTGTGCTGCCCGAGCGTCGGGCCGGGATGTGTCACCGCCCCGGGTGTTTCGGAGAATTTGGGAACGACCCCCACCATCTGCAGATCGCCCAGGTCCGGGTCGCCGATCGTGATCACGTCCTCGCGCGCGGCGAAGTGGGGGTCGGCGAGGATCCGCGGCACGTCGTAGACGGGACCGGCGACCGCTCCACACTCCTCGAGGTGCCGCAGGATCTCCTCCTGTGTCCGGTCGGCGATCCATCCGCCGATGATGGCGTCGAGATCCCTGCGGTGGGCCACCCTCGCCGCGTTGTCGCGGAACCTGGGGTCGTCCACCAGGTCCGGGCGCGCGATCGCCGCCGCCAGACGCGCGAAGACCCGCTGGCTGGTCGCGGACAGCGCGATCCACGTTCCATCTCCGGCCCGGTAGAGGTTCCGGGGCGCGGCATCGGGGAACTCGTTCCCGGCCCGCCCCGCCAGAATCCCCAGGCCCGTGTACTGCGTGATGTACGGGATGAGGAGCCGGAAGAGCGGCTCGTAGAGGCTGACGTCGATGACCTGTCCGCGGCCCGATCCGGCGCGGTGGTGGATCGCCGACACCACCGCGAGCGCCCCGGTGAGCCCCGCGACCTCGTCGGCCAGCGGAATCGCCGGCACCAGGGGCGGGGAGTCCGGGAACCCGGTGATGGCCACGAGCCCGCTCATCGCCTCGGCGACCGTGCCGAACCCCGGGCGGTGCCGGTATGGCCCGGTCTGTCCGAACCCCGAGATGCGCAGCACCACCAATCGTGGATTCCGTCCCAGGAGGGCGTCCGGGGCCAGCCCCCACCGTTCCAGCGTCCCCGGACGGAAGTTCTCGACCAGGACGTCGGCGCGGGTCACCAGGTCGGCGAGCACCTGCTGGCCGCGCGGTTCGCCGAGGTTCAGCGTGATCGACTTCTTGTTCCGGGAGACGACTTTCCACCAGACGGACTGGCCGGAGAGAAACGGCCCCCACGATCGCAGGGGATCGCCTCCCTTGGGGTGCTCGACCTTGACGACCTGTGCGCCCAGGTCGGCAAGCATGGAGGTGGCGGTTCCCCCCGAGACGATCGTGGAGAGGTCCAGGACGGTGAGGCCCGCGAGCGGGCCGGTTGAGGTGGCCATGGGGGGCGTGGGCCTTGCGGGCCTACCTGGGAACTTCCTCGTCTGCCGGGCGCTCCCTGCTGGGCGGCCTCAGAGGACCGGGGTCCGCAACATCGTCTGCCGCGCGGCCTGCGCCGCGTCCGGGAGCGGCCCCGGGGGGAGGTCCTCGAGTTGGGCGAGGATTTCCGCAGCCTGCCAGATCAGGCGCTGCAGGTCGCCTTCCGACGTGCCGTGCTGGGCGACGATCTCCTCCCACGGGCGACCCGACGCCCACGCGCCGACGACCGCGGCCCGCTGGAACCCCGGGGGGGGCCCGCCGCCGATCGGCGCAAACTCCTTTTCCACCGGATCCTCGGGAAGGCCGGCGGCCCGCCGCCGCTGGTTGAGGGCCGCGACGATCCCCCGCAGGCCGATGATCGCCCGGCGGGCCTGCTGCATCATGACCCCCGAGGAGGGGTCCGGGTCGCGCAGGTCGGCGGCGCGCGGCGCGTACCTCCCGCGGTGGCGCACCTCGCGATGATCCCCGAAACGCATCCCGCGTCTTAGGGGGGGGCGCCCGACGCGCTCGGTGCCGAGCGCGCCGGTGACCGCCGCCAGCACCGCCGGGTCGGTCGGGAGGATCCGCGTGCGCACCGCTTCGGCGAGCACGAGCATCCGCGGATGGCGAATCCGGGCGGCTACCCGCCCCTGAGCCGTGAGGCGCCACTCGGGGTCGAGGTAGCCGAGGTCGCGCAGGAGGCCGGCGCGGCGCTGGAACAGTCGAACCTCCTGATCGTCGAGGTCGGCCACCTCGCCCTGGAGCCGGCGTCGCCTGCGCTCGACGGCGTGCAGGTCCCGTCGGGTGGCGAGACACCGTTCGACCACCGGGCAGCCTGTGCACGGCATCGCCACGACCGCGCGTGCCAGCTCGGCGACCTCCGGGCCGGGTTCGGATCGCTTGCGGCGCGCCCGCCGGAGCCGCCGCAGCAGGTGTTCGAACCGTCCGCGCGTGGCGAGCCGGTCGCCGCACGGTCGGTCAGTCAGCGGGTCGGGGGGAAGCGCCGCGAGGCGCCGCCGCAGTTCCTCGATCCGGGGGCGACGCGCGTAGGCGGCGAACGACCGCCGCAGCAGCGCTTCCGCCTCCCGCATCGCATTCCGCATCAGCAGGTTCAGCACTTGGGCGTCGGAGGGGGTGAAGGCCGAGACGACGGGATCCGGGGCGGCGGCGGCGAGCGCGAGGCCCTCATCCGCCTCGGCGGGGGTCTCCGCCGCGATCACCGCGACCCCCAGGGTGTCGCGCCCCCGCCGTCCCGCCCGGCCGGTCATCTGGTGGAACTCCGTTGGGGTGAGCGACTCCGGGCCCGCCGGCCCGTTCCGGTTCAGGGTGGACAGCAGCACCGTCCGGGCCGGCACGTCCATGCCGGCGGCCAGGGTGGTGGTGGCGCAGACGAGGCGGATCAGCCCCGCCTCCAGCAGGTCTTCGACACACATCCGCCACCCCGTGAGGTGGCCGGCGTGATGGGGAGCGACCCCGCCGCGCCGGAGTCCGGGAAGCAGCGGGTGCTGTGCCAGCTGAGGCACCTGGGCGAGCCACGGCCGCAGGCGCTCGACGCGCCGCGCTTCGTCCGGCGCCGGCTGACTGCCGAGCAGGCGCGCCGCCTCGTCGCATTCCCGCCGGCTGGGGAAAAAGAGGATCGCCGGCGTCAGGTGGCGGTGATCGAGCGCCTCCGCGGCCGTCCGCAGCCACCGGCCGTGGCGGCCGCGCGAGGTCACGGCGTGTGCGTCGGGGGGGAGCAGGTGGCCGGCGCCGTCGGCAAGGAGGAACTGCAGCGGCACCGGTCGGGTGTCGAGCGTCACCACATCCGGCGCGTGCCCGCGAATCTCCCCCAGCCACCCGGCGAGGTCGTGCGCGTTCGGGATCGTCGCGGAGAGGAGGAGCAGTCGCGTCTCCGGCGGGGCGAGGAGGAGGATCTCCTCCCAGGCCGTGCCGCGCTCGGGATCGGCCAGGTAGTGCGCTTCATCGAGGACGATCACCTCCGGGGGCGGGGCGGTCCCGGCGGGATCGTAGAGGGCATTGCGGAGGATTTCGGTGGTCGCCACGAGGACCGGGGCGCGTGGGTTGACGCGCCGTTCCCCCGTGAGCAGTCCGATGACCTCCGCCCCGTACAACCCCTCGAGCCGGCGAAACTTTTGATTGGAGAGCGCTTTGAGCGGCGCCGTGTACCAGATCCGCCCGGCGGAGCGCGGTGCGCCGTCGGCGGCCCCTCGCCCCCGCGCAAGGAACCGGGCGATCTCCTGCTCCGCGATCCAGGTCTTGCCGCTTCCCGTGGGCGCCGAGACCAGAACATCTCCTCGCGCCAGCGCGGCCAGCGCGGCCATCTGAAACGCCGCCGGGGCGAACGGGACGGCCGGGGCCTCGCCCAGGCCGCGCAGCAGATCCGCCAGCGTAGATTTCGGTCGCATCGCGCTCACAATTCAGAGGAGGGCGTTCCGCCCCCGTCGAACCACACCCGCACGAAGCGAGGAATCCCTGGGGAGCGGCCGACTTGAAGCAGACCAAAGGACTGACGACGTACGAGAAGCGGTTTTTGGCCGGCCTCATCCGCCAGGTCTGGCGGGGATGTCAGGGGTTCGTCACGCTGGTGATGGAGCGCGGTCCGGGCGAAGCGGTCTACGCCCTGGAGGATCTTGTGGAGTGGTCCGCCGCGCAAAGCGCACGGCTCCGATCCCGCTCCTCCCGGGCGCAGTCCCAGGTGATCGGCATATCGGCCCGCCGGATCGCTTCTGAACTCCTCGAAGACATCGGTACCTTCTGCAACGGAATCGGCGACCTCTTGGGCCACGCCCAGCAGTCCGATCTCGATCCCGACGAGGTCGAAGACGAAGCGCTGACGATGGTCGATGGGTTTCTCGCGTGGACGACGATGATGGCCGCTCAGCTCGGGATCTCCCGGAACCTCCGTCCCCAGACGCTCTGGTACGAGCGCTGACCCGTCCGTGGTCCTCCGCCGCGCCCCGGTTATCCGAGCGACCGGATGATCCCCGGCAGCGGCCGCTTGACGCACGTGAAAATCGGGGTGTCCCGCAGCGTGTAGCGGCTGGCCTCGGTGTCCCGCAGCTTCATGACCAGCTCCTGAAAGCGCTTCGGATGGTCGGTGAGGAACGAGACGACAAACTCCTGATCGTCGAGGCCGAAGGAGTACGCGGTGTGCAGCTGCACGTCCGGGTACTCGTGGCCGATCCGTATGTGTTCCCCCATCATGCGCCGGCGGGTGTCGAGGGGCAGCGCGTACCATTCGCGGGTCTTCACGAAGGGGTAGACAAACAGATACGTGCCCTCGCCCGGGTCCACCTTAAAGGTGCCCTCGAGGGGTTCCTCCCGCGTATAGACCGATCGTCTCGTCAGGGCGAGGAGCGAGTGGCGGAGGTCGAGGTACCGGCCCAGGCCGGTCCGGTTGAGGGCGTCGGCCATGTCGAGCAGCGGCGGGAGCTCCTCGCACACCTTCCAGATGAGGAAGTCGGCATCGGTCCTGAGACCGAGCGTCGAGTAGGTCTCCATCATCATCGTGTCCCGGAAGCGGTCCACGGCGCCGAGGAACTCCGCGGCGCCGACTTCCTTCTGGCCGTCCGGCAGGAGCCGCCACTCCGGCCGGCACTTGTAGAAGGCGTAGTGCACAAAGTCCTGCGTGGAACTACCGTGTCCGCCCTTCATGATACCATTGTAGCATCTCTCCGAACGCTGGATCGACACCCGCAGCCGGCGATGCCGGCCGGCGCGCGGACACGGAGGCGCCTTCGTGGCGATGGTTCGTCGCCCTGACGCGTCGGGCGCGATCGCGTGGGCGATCCCGGTCGCCGCGCTCGTCTGGGTCGTGATCTTCGCGTGGCGGCCGGCCAACTTCTGGGCGCTCATGGCCGTGGGGGTCGGCGGGCTAGGGTGCCTCGCGCTGCGCATCCGCGGGGGGTTTCCCATCGTAGAGGGGATCCGGGCCGGCGACCTCGGCACGGGGGCGGCCTCCGCTGCGGTGCTCTACGGGGTCTTCCTGCTCGGGCGGGCCGTCGTGGGTCGCCTCGTGCCGCTGGCCCCCCAGGAGATCACCAGCGTCTACGCGCTGCGATCGCAGGCGCCCGCCTGGGTCATTGCGATCCTCCTGCTCCTTGTGATCGGGCCGGGGGAGGAGCTTTTCTGGCGGGGCGTGGTGCAGTGGGGATTGGTGCGGCGGCTCGGCCCAGGGGTCGGGTGGGCGGCGGCGACGGCGATCTACGGGGCGGTCCACCTCGCGGCCGGAAACCCGATGCTGATCGTGGCGGCGTTGGTCGCCGGCGGATTTTGGGGGCTCCTCTACCTCCGCATCGGCCGCATCGCGCCGCTGGTGGTCTCCCACGTGGTGTGGGATCTGCTGGTGTTCCTCGTCCTGCCGTTTCGGTGAGCGCGCGGCCCGCGCCGCCCCGCGGGGGGGCTCTTAGAGCAGGGCTTTCAGCCGCGCCCGGTCCACGTTCCCGCCGCTCAGGACCGCGACGACCGTGGTCCCGGAGGGCAGGGACAGGCGGCCCGAGAGGAGCGCGGCGGTGGCGGCGGCGCCGGCCGGCTCGGCGAGCAGCTTGGTGCGCTCCAGGATCAGCCGCACCGCCCCGGCGATGTCCTCGTCCGATACCAGGAGCACGTCGTCGACGAATCGCTGAACCGCCTGCAGTGTGAGCGCCCCGGCGATCGGACCCGTCAACCCGTCGGCGATCGTGTCCACGGAGTCCAGCCGGACCGGAGCGCCGCGGTCCAGCGCCAGGCGGAGGGTGGGCGCCCCCTGCGGCTCCACGCCGATGACCCGGGTGGCCGGCCGGCTCAGCTTGATCGCCGCCGCGATCCCCGAGATGAGGCCCCCACCGCCGATCGGGACGACCACCGCAGCCACATCCGGCAGGTCCTCCAGAATCTCCAACCCGATCGTGCCCTGGCCGGCAATGACGTCGCGATCGTCGTACGGGTGCACCAGGGTCAGCCCGCGCGCCGTCTGCAGTTCACGGACCTTGGCGAACGCCTGATGGACGTCCCCGTCGACGATCACCTCCGCCCCGTACCCGCGGCAGGCCGCGACCTTGGCCGGGCTGGCGTAGGCCGGCATGACGACGACGCAGGTGAGGCCCTCCTCGGCGGCGGCGTAGGCGACCGCCTGGCCGTGGTTGCCGGCGGAGATGGTGATCAGCCCCCGTCGTTTCTCGTCGGCGGTGAGGGCAGAGAGTTTGTTGAGGACGCCCCTCGGCTTGAACGATCCCGTCTTCTGAAGCACTTCCGCCTTCAGGAACAGCCGGGTGTCGGTTTGCCGCCCCAACGCGGTCGACCGCACCAGCGGCGTGCGATGCAGGCGGCCGGCGATCACCCGACCGGCGCCTCGGATCTCGTCGAGGGTGGTCACATCGGTGGGCACGCCGGGACCTACGCGATCTTGAACGTGTCCCCGGACTTCAGCACCACCACCTTGGAATCGGTCGCGCCCTCCACCCGCCGCTTGAACGCCTGCGGGTCCTGCTGGATCACCGGCCAGGTGTTGTAATGTTCCGGGATGACCGTGCGGGCGCGCAGGAACTTCGCCGCGGCGGCGCCATCCTCCGGCCCCATCGTGAAGTTGTCTCCGATCGGAAGGATCGCCAGGTCGAGCCCGCCCTCGGCGATCAGCGCCATGTCCGAAAAGAGCGCGGTGTCCCCGGCGTTGTAGAGGTGCTTTCCCTCGAGCTCGAGCACGACGCCGGCCGGGCTGCCGCCGTAGGTTCCGTCCGGGAACGATGACCCGTGGTGCGCGACGGTGAGCTTCACCCGCCCGAACGGGAAGGTGTGCCCCCCCCCCAGGTGCAGCGGGTGTGCGTTCGCCACCCCCTGCTTCTGGCAGTAGTTGACGATCTCGAAGTTCGAGATGAGCGTGGCGCCCGTGCGCTTGGCGATCTCCACCGTATCGCCGTAGTGGTCCCCGTGCGCGTGGGTGAGGATGATAAAGTTGGCCTGGAGGTCCGTGGCCTTGACCGTGGTCAGCGGGTTGCCCGTCAAGAAGGGGTCGATCAGGATGGCGACCCCCTGCGTCTCGAGCGCCCAGGTGGAATGCCCATAGTAGGTCAGCGTCGCCATTGGTAACCCTCCTCAGTGGTGGTGGGGATGGGGGGTTGATCCGCTAGCGGAGGCGGGAATTCCTGCGCGGCGGCCCGCGCCTACGGCTTCGAGCCGGCGTCGGGAGGTCGGGTGATGACGTACCGGCAGTGCGGAGCGCCCCCGAGGATGTGATCGGTGCGGACCACGTCGGCGCCGAGGACTTCTTGAAACAGCGCCATCTCGCACCGGCAGGTTTGCTGGTGCGCTTCCGCAATCGCCCGGATCGGGCAGTTGTGCTCGATGAGGATGAATCGATCGCGGTCGAGTTGGGCATGCTCGGCCAGATAGCCGTCCTCGTCCCGCGCCTTGGCCAGGAGCGCGACCTTGTCCCGGAACTCCCGCCCGGCCATCCTCGTGCGGTACTGCTCGACGAGCCGCTTTCGCCGGTGCTCGAAGACCTCGTCGACCGTCGTTTCCCCTTTGACCGTCCGGAGATCGTCGAGCAGCGTCTGCGCGAGCTGCTGGTAGGTCCGCGGAAACAGATTATCCCCCTCTGGGCTGATCGCGTAAAGGCGGCTGGGACGGCCTTGGCCCCGGCGGATCCCGTTCGACCGGACGAGCCCGTCGCGCCCGAGGATCGCCAGGTGCTGGCGCACCCCCATGGGGGTGATCCGAAGGTTGCGGCTGAGTTCTTGGACCGTCATCGGCCCTTTGTGTTTGATGAGCGAGAGGATTTCCTGCCGGGTGGTTGTCATGGGGATCGCCCTCGCCCTCATTTTATCAGAGGCCGGGCCGCCCCGGGTCATCGTCCGGCGCGGTGGGTCGCCGAGTTATATGCGAACATCTGTTCGTATAGAGGGGGCGGGTGCCGGCGGCGCAGAAAAGATCGGGGCAATCACGATCTGCCAAGCGAGGGATCCTGTGGCTCTTCAAGCCGTGGACTACGATGCCGTGTACGAGATCGGGAGGATCCTCGCGGAGACGCCTCGAGAGGGCCCCGCCCGGGTGGTGGAGTACCTCCGTGACCGGTTCTCGCACTACGATTGGGTGGGCATCTACTGGGTGGAAGGGCGGGATCTGGTCCTGGGGCCGTGGAAGGGGCCGGAGGCGACCGAGCACACCCGCATTCCGATCGGCAGAGGGGTATGCGGCGCCGCCGCCGCCTCCGGCCGGACGGAGATCGTGCCGGACGTGCGCGCGGACGCCAGATACCTGGCCTGCTTCGCCTCCACGCAGTCCGAGATCGTTGTCCCGATCCGGGCCGGTGGGCGTGTGATCGGCGAGATCGATATCGACGCCAAGGCGCTGAACGCGTTCGGGCCGGCGGATCAGCAGTTCCTGGAAGCCGTCGCCGCGCTGCTGGCGACGCTGTGGCCCGCGGTGCCGATTCGGTCCGCGCCGGCCTAGCCGGACCGAGTCCCCACGCCGGCCCCGTGGGTCGAGGGCACAACTCCGCAAGGGAGGACACGGTGAGGACGATCATCGACCTGATCAGCGATACCACGACGCAGCCCTCCGCCGGCATGCGGGCGTTCATGGCCCAAGCGCCGGTCGGGGACGAACAGCGCCAGGAAGATCCCAGCGTTAACGCGCTCCAGGACCGCGTGGCCGCGCTGCTCGGCAAGGAGGCTGCACTCTACCTGCCGTCGGCGACGATGGCCAACGAGATCGCCGTCAAGGTCCACACCCAGCCCGGCGACGCGGTCATCCTGGAGGAGCACGCCCACATCGTGACCAGCGAGGCGGGAGGGCCGGCGCTCCTCTCCGGGGTGATGCTGCACACGGTGACGGGGCTGCGGGGGGTCTTCACCGCCGACCAGGTCGAGCAGCAGATCAAGGCCGACAACCCGCACTCCGCGCGCACCCGGCTGGTCTGCGTCGAGCAAACCTGCAACTACGGTGGGGGCACGGTGTGGCCGATCGACCGGCTGCGAGCCGTCGCCGAGACCGCGCACCGCCGCGGATTGCGCACACACATGGACGGGTCGCGCCTGCTGAACGCTGTCGTCGCCTCAGGCGTCCCGGCCGCCGATCACGCCCGCGGCTATGACTCGGTGATCCTCTGCCTGACGAAGGGGTTGGGCTGCCCCGTCGGCGCGCTGGTGGCGGGGGACCGTGCCTTCATCAAGGAGGCGCGTCGGTTCAAGCACCTGTTCGGCGGCGCGATGCGGCAGGCCGGCATCATCGCCGCGGCCGGAGTGTACGCGCTGGACCATCACGTCGAGCGGCTCGCCGTGGACCACACGAACGCAAAGATCCTGGCGCGCGGGCTGGCGGAGATTCGGGGGGTCGGCATCGACGTCGAGCACGTCGAGACCAATATCGTGTTCTTCGATGTCGCCGGGCTCGGGATCACGGCGCAGGAGGCGGCGGCCCGCCTGCTCGCCGGGGGGGTGCGGGTGGGGGCCACCGGGCGGACGCGGATCCGGGCGGTCACCCATCTCGACGTCACGCAATCCGACATCGAGCGGGCGGTGGAAGCCGCGCAGGCGGCGTTTGGCAAGGCGAAAGCCGGAACCCGCGGCGCCGACTAGCCGCCGGGGGTTCCAGGATTCGGCCTGCGGCGAACCCTACGGGGCGCGGCCGTGCTTGGCCTCGAACTCTTCCTTGCTCATTTTGAAATAGTCCGCGTTCATTTCGGTGAACCCCTTCCACTTGTCGGGGACGTCCGCCTCGGCGAAGATCGCCGTTACCGGGCAGACCGACTCGCACGCGCCGCAGTCGATGCATTCATCCGGATGGATGTACAGCATGACCTCGCCGTTATCCTCGTCGGTCTTCGGGTGGATACAATCGACCGGGCAGACTTCCACGCACGATCGATCTTTGACGTTGATGCACGGCTCGGTGATGGTGTAGGTCATTCTGCGGTGCCTCCTCTCGTGGTCCTCGGGTCCATTATACTCTACCCGTTTACTACCTTACGAGACCGGCGATGTCCTCTCCCCCGGCACCGCCGCCATGGCGGGGGTCCGATCCCGTAGCTCGGCGCCGGTCGAGGTCAGGCGGGGGCACTTGGCCCCGCGCGGTCCCTCCCAGCAAATCTTCTGCGTCATGCAGGTGGGTCCGGCGAACTTGAAGATCTCCGGCGCGACATCCCGGAGCTCGGCGCGCATCAGGTGCGCCAGCCAGCGGATCTCCCACTGCGCGAGGTTGCACGTCCGGAGCTCAAAGAAATGGAGGAGCGCGCGGCCGTTCGCCGAGACGATCAGCTTCGTCTCGAACGCGTTGTTGAACAGATAGCGGGCGTCCTCCTGGTGCACCCGCTCATCCCGCAGCGCGAAGTACGCCCGCACGGCCGCCTTGACCGGCTCGAGGAACGAGGCCAGCATCTCCGGGATCCGGAGGATCGTCGGCGGGACGACGATCTCCACCGCCTCCTGGGTGGAGAAGTCGACGTACCGCTGGCTCTGCTGCTCGAAGGACCATCCCACGCGGTGGCGCACCAACTGGTGGGAGCAGCTCCGGGAGATCCCCCGGACGCCGAAGACGAACTGGTTGTGCTCGATGCAGCTGGTGTGCCCGGCCGACACGACCCGGTTGACCAGATGGGTGGTCTGCTTGGCGGAGAGGGGCTGCGGGAGATCGAGGACGCTGCCCGCGGTATAGCACTGGCGCGCGGCCATTGCGGCGAGCCGATCGGAGTCGGGGGTGGCCGCCAGCAACATCACCACCGGCCGGACGGCGTAGATCGTGATCTCGCGGTTGGCGGGGAGCGTCACGGAACCGACCGCCCGGCCGCGCATCGTGCTGGGATCGGTAAGGCGGTCAGGCATTGCTGATCCTCCGTCGAGCATCTCTGGGGCGCGGAACTCCGTCCTCGGCCGGTCCGGGATCCCTTGGGCATCCACGAGACCTCGAGCATCACAGATTCGCTGACCCGCGGGGTTCACCCTCCCCCCGTCGGCCGGCGGGACGACGCACGGGTCCGGGAGAGGTGCGCCTTCTGTGGTATGATTACAGCGTTTTGGAGAGAGGCTGGTGGCGGCGATCCAAGGTCTGCTGACCGATCCTGACGCGCTCCACGCGCATATCCGCGGCGTCCTTGCCGGCCGGGCCGCGACGCCCAGGCCGCTGCCCCCCGGGATCAAGCGTGCGGCCGTGCTGCTCCCCATCGTGCACAGCGGGGGGGAGGCGGCGCTGCTGCTCACGAAGCGGACCGATACGGTCGAGCGCCACAAGGGGCAGATCTCGCTCCCCGGCGGCGTGATCGAACCGGATGAGTCGCCCCAGGCGGCCGCGGTTCGGGAGACCAGCGAGGAAATCGGGGTGCGGGTCGAGGACATCACCATCCTGGGGGCGCTGACGGAGGAGGAGACCGTGGTCTCCGGGTTCCGCCTCGCCCCGTTTGTCGGCACCATTCCCTATCCCTACCCGTTTCGTCTGAGCCCGGGCGAGGTGCGGGCGGTGCTGGAGGTGCCCCTCCGGGCGCTCCTCGATCCCCGGAACGTCCGGACGGAAACCTGGGACCGGGGGGGCGACCCGCGGCTCATCTACTTCTATTCCGTCGGATCGGACGTGGTCTGGGGCGCCACCGCTCGGGTGATCACCCAGTTCCTCCAGGTGGTGTTCGACGTCTCGATCCCCCACAGCGCGGGCCGGGGGGCGTCCCCCCGCGCCCGGTGAGGAGCCGGCGATGCGCGTAGCGATCTTCTCCGACGTTCACGGCAACCTGCGGGCCCTCGCGGCGGTGCTCGCCGAGATGCAGGCCCGGGGGCCGTTCGATCAGGTGATCAACGGGGGAGATCTGGCCTTCGGTGGGCCCCGCCCGCGCGAGGCGATGGATCTCCTCATGCAGGGCGGGTACCCGACCGTCCTCGGCAACACCGACGTGTGGATCGCGGGGATCGAGGAGGGCGGGGGCAGCGTGGTGGCCTGGGCGCGGCAACGACTGACGCCTCGGCACGAGGCATTCCTCCGGGCCCTTCCGAGCTCGTACCGCCTCGAGCCTCCGGGCGGGCCCCCGCTTGTGGTCGTCCATGCCACCCCCACCAGCTTGAGCGATGTCTTGGAACCCGATGCTCCCCCCCACGAGATCGCGCGCCTGTTCGAGCAGGCGCACACCCACGTGCTGGTCTACGGGCACATCCACCGGCCGTACGCCCGGGAGGTCGCGGGGGGGCTGGTGGTCAACACGGGCAGCGTCGGGTTCCCCTTCGACGGCATCCCCAAGCCGTCGTTTGCGATCTGCGAGCTGAGCGGAGGGCGGTGGCGCGCCGAAATCGTCCGGGTCGACTATGACCTGGAGGCCGTCGCGCAGGAACTGACCACGAACGCGCATCCGGACGGGGCCACCTTCGCGCGGCGCCTCCGGATCGCCCGCGTCTCCGGGTAGGCGGGGAGGGGGCCGTGCGCCGCTTCACCGGGAAGGTGGCCCTCGTCACAGGCGCCGGCCGGGGGCTCGGCCGGGCGATCGCGAAGGCGCTGGCCCAAG
>DATEHM010000253.1:0-8098 GCA_035279545.1 bacterium
GTCCCGCTGATTCACTCGTCCCCTCCCGTCCCACCCGTTCCCAGAGCAGGTCCTGCAGTACCCGATAAGCGGTCACCAGATCCGCAACGGGGAAGCGGATGCGGCACCGCCTGGCCGCCTCCTTCGCCACGCCCACCCGCAGGGCCCGCTCGTCGCGGTGAAGGAGGTAGTGGCCGAGGTCGGTGACATAGACTTCGCATGTTCGCCGGACTTCATCCTGCGGCCGATGGGTGAATCCGGAGCCGTCGGCGGCGAGCATCCGCTCAACCCAGGCGGCGGCGATCGCCCCGGCGTCGGCGACCAGCGTGGTTCCCAACGCGTGCTCGCCTGGCACGGAGCGTCAGCCCACCAGCCTGCTCAGGTACCAATTCAGCAGGCTCGGGCCCCACCACATCGCGGTGATCGCTCCGGCGGCCAGGGCCGGGCCGAAGGGGATCTGCTCTCGGCGCCCCTTGATCCGCAGGGCCAGTAAGAACACGCCCAGCGCCCCGCCGATAAACACCCCCAGCAGGATCGCCACCGCACCGATCGGCCACCCCAGAAAGGCGCCGATCATCGCCGCCAGTTTCGCATCCCCCATCCCCATCCCTTCTTGCTTGAGGAGCGGGACGCTCAACAGGTTCACGAGGATGAACCCGCCTCCCAGTGCGATCGCGGTCACCGCGGCGACGGCGGCGTGCCGCACGTCCACCCGCCCGTCGGACACGGCCGCGAACACGAGACCGATCACGATGCCCGGATAGGTGATCCGGTTGGGGATGATGTAGTGGTCGAGATCGACAAAGAAGACGATAAGCAGCAGGGTGCCCAGGACCATGCTCTGGACCGCCCGCAGGCTGACCCCGAACGTCGCCACGCTCTCGAGAAACAGGACCCCCGTGAGAAGCTCGACGAGCGGATAGCGCCAACTGATCGAGGCCCCGCAGCGCCGGCAGCGCCCCCGGAGCAGGGTAAAGCTGAGCAACGGGATGTTGTCGTGCCAGTGGATCGGGGCCTGGCACTGCGGACAATGCGACCCCGGCCAGACCACCGATTCCTGGCGCGGAAGTCGATGGATGCAGACGTTGGCAAAGCTGCCGCCAATGAGCCCCAGGATGAACGCCACGGCCTCCATAGGTTGGCTGGGCGCGTTCCCCGCTAGCCCTGACCCGGTCCGGCAGATGCGTGGGCCCCGGGGCCCGAGCCTGGGGCCGACCGCGCGGCGCGGATCACGGAGGCGTGCAGATGGTGGCCGGCTTGTACCCTCTGGCAAACGCCTCCCACTTGGTCAAAAACAGCGCCGGGTGCGCGATCCTCGGAAGCGACGCGCAGGGGTATTTATACACGAGCTTGGTGTCCTGGTCGACGATCACGTAGAAGTCCGCCGGATTGTACCTCTGCCGGGTGGGCAGCGTCCGATAGATCACCGCGATCTCGCCGTTGTGGGCGCCGGGACGCGGCGACCCTTTGTACGCCACGGTGGGATCTTCGCTCAGGGCGACCACCTTTTGGGCAGCCCGATCCCCCTTCTCGTTGTCGCTGAGCTGCCCCTGCGAAGCGCCGCTCGGCGCCGCCCCCCGGGTCGGGTACGCCTGCGCCAGCAGCTGCCACGCCGCCAGGTTCTTGTCATCGAGGCTCACGGCGTGCTCAAGCGCGTCGATGGCCCGGTCGAGATACCCCGCCCCGTACGGCACCAGCCCGTCCCGGGACCGGATCGAGCCCTCCCAGTAGGCGACCCCCAACCAGTAGTAGGCTTCCGAGTCTCGAGGATTGGCGGCGAGCGCTCGCTGGTAGACGGCGATCGACCGCACGAAATCGCCCTCGGTGAGGTAGATAGTCGTGAGGTTGTATGGCGGCACGGCCGCAGAGGCGCCCGCGGCCGCGAATGCCACCAGGCTGAGAACAGCCAGCGCGATCCGCATCGACGGTGCCCTCGCTACCCGATCTTCGGGAGGATATGCGGGGTGATCACGAAGATCACCTCGTTATCGGTCTTATCCGTGGACACGCTCTTGAACAGCCAGCCGATGAGGGGGATATCGCCCAGCAGGGGCACCTTCACCGTGTTCTGGACCTCGTTCTTTTGAATGAGCCCGGCGAGCACGATCGGCGTCCCGTCCTTCACCGTCAGCGATGTGTCCGCCTCGCGGGTCGCGATCGTCGGCGGGACGTTCGGCGCCGGCGCGGTCTTGATGCTGCTCACCTCGGGATGCATCTTCACCGTGACGTAGCCGTCGCTGTTGATCCGCGGCGTGATCTCCAACTGGACGCCGGCCTCGATGATCACGACCGACGGGACCCCCTGCGCGTTGATGACCTGGAACGGGATCTTGTCGCCGATGTTCATCTTGGCGGTTTCCCCGTCGCGGACCGCCAACCGGGGATTGGCGAGGAGCTTCGACTTGTTCTGCTGGATCA
The DNA here is from genome assembly GCA_035279545.1 of bacterium. Lineage (GTDB taxonomy): Bacteria > Sysuimicrobiota > Sysuimicrobiia > Sysuimicrobiales > Segetimicrobiaceae > Segetimicrobium. Next base: position 2,398 of record DATEHM010000253.1, read on the forward strand.
GCGTGTTGAGCGTCGCCAGGACCGCCGGCGAGGTGATCGTTGCCTGCGGGCAGCACGGGTACTGGCCCCCGGTGCTGGTGATGGTAAACGGCGTCGAGGTCTGCCAGGCCACCCCCAGGTTCTTCGTCTCCTCGGTCGGCACTTCCACGACCATCGACTCGATCAGCACCTGCGGGATCGCGGTGTCGACCTGGCCGAGCAGGCCGTCGATGATCTGCATCTGCGCCGCCGACGCGGTGAGGACGACGGAGTTACTCACCTTGTCGATCTTCGCCTTACCGGTCACGCTGGCGGGCAGGCGCGCGCCCATCAAATCCACGAACGAAGCGGGATCGAGATAGCTCAAATGGATCACCCGGGTGACAGCCCGTTCCGCAGGGAGATCCACGCGCGCCAGGAGATCGGACACCTTCGCCTGGTCCTCGGCCGTGCCGACGATGAACAGCGAGTTGGTGTTGTCATCGACGACGACTTGGGCCTTGTTGATCCCGGTGATGGGCAGGTAGCTGTCGGCAAACTGCGACGCTAGCATATTGCTCACCTCGTACTGGCGCAGCACCGGCCGGGCCAGCTTCTCCTTCTTGGCCACGACGATGTTGTTGCCGACCAGCGCGTACCCTAACCCGTTGGGGTCGAGGATCAGGTGCATGGCTTCGTCAAACGTCACGCCGATCAGCCGGACGGTGATCTTCCCGGTGACATCGGCGTCGGTGACGATGTTGACGTTCGCGAGCTTGGCGAGGGCGGAGAGGACGTCGGCGATGTCCGCGTTCCGCAGCTCCAGATTGATCGTTTTGCTCGACGAGGGCGCGGTGACCGGCGTCGGTGTGGACGGCGCTGGCTTGGAGGGCATGGCGGGCGGAAGCGGCAACTGCGCCGCCTCGGCACGTTCGGGGATCGGCTGTCCGGCCTGGGTCGGGATGACGACGAGGACCGCCATGTTCCCGGGGGAGGTGGTCACGTGAAATCTCACCGGCTGGGACAGCTCCACGACCACCCGAACCGTATCCGTCGCGTACTCCCCCACCCGCACTTTCTTCACGACTCCGTGCGCGATGGGCAACTCGCCCGCCGGCATGCCCAGACTCGTTCCGGGAATATCCACCACGATCCAGTTCGGGTTGAGATCGCGCACCTGGTACCGCACCGGGCCGGTGGCGACGATCGCCATCTGCACCTGGGTCGCCAGCTCCTTCAGGTTGATCCCGGTCACCTTCACGGGGGCAGCCTGCGCCTGAGCAACCGGCCACGTCGCGAACACAAAGAGCAGCATCACTCCGAGCGCGATAGATCGCAGGGAACCCCGCAAAGGGACTATCATAACGACTTCTCACCTCCGACGCCCAACTCGAACGTCATGTTATTTTGCTTCATCACGACCTTCTCGGGGTCAATGGCTACCACGACGGCGTCGTTCACGCGTTCACCCACGCCCACGATATAGCTCTTGCCCTGCGCCTCGATGATGGCCACCCGCGACCGCGAGCCCATGATCCCCGCGACCCGCATCCCCGCCCCGGGCGGAGGCGGCGGTGGCGGAGCCGTGCCGGGCCCACCCCCTGGAGCGGTGAATCCCGGGGGGAGCGGCAGGCCCACCCCGGGCGAGGGCGGAAGGGTCGGGCTGGGGCGCGGTTGCTCCGCCGAAGCCAGCGGGGCAAACGGATCCGATCGGCCTCGCCCACCCGTTCCAACGATGGCCTCCGCGGGGTTCTGGGTCGGCGGCGCCTTCGCCATTGAGGCGGGGCGGCCGGGAGCCGGGTTCCCCACCGGCGAAGGCGTTCCCGTTGTCGCCGCGCTCCCCGCGGCACGGGTCGCCGAGGGAGGCGTTGCCCCGGTGGGGGCCGACGGGGACACCGTCTGGGTGGAGTGCGTGATCGTGCCGGGCCCGGGCACCTTCCCCCCGAAGTCCTTGTACACCAAAACGGCGAGGATGACGACCAAGCCGGCCACGGCAAGCGGCAGAGCCTTTCGGAGTTTATCCGGCGTCATCGGCCCGCCCCGCTTTCCGGCACCACGTACGTCGTCGCCTGAAGTGCGAGATTCAGCTTCGGGGGGGTCGCCCCGGCCTGTCCGCTCGGGCTCATCCGGATATCGGTCATGGAGATGAACCGCGGGAACGTCTCGATCCCGTGCAAGAAGCTTTGGATCTGGTCAAACGTGCCGTCGGCGTTGAGCTCCAAGCTGAAGGTCTGGTAGGTGGAACCTCCGGCGGCCGCCGCCGCGGGAGCGCCCGGTTTGGCGGACTGGCCCGGCACCTGCTGGGGGGCCTGCAGGGGGCCGGGCTTGATCAGCGTCAGATCCGCGCCGACCTGAGAGGCGAGACCCTCGAGCTGCACCAGCAGCACGGGGATTTCGCGGGCCGAGGGGAGCTTCGCTTCGCTCGATTGCACGTCTTTTTGCAATGTCGCCACCTGGCGCTCCAACTCGTCCTTGTGCGCCGCTTCGGCCTGCAGGCGGGCCAGCTCGGTCTGCTGGGTCTTCAGTTGCTGGGAGAGCAGGTTGATCTGCTTCATCTTCGGCGTGTAGATGTAATAGTAGAAGCCGAGCGCCACCACCAGCGCGCCCAGGAACACCAGGATCGCCTTCTCACGCGGCTCGAGCCGTCTCATTGAGGATCACCACTCTTTTGGGCGGCGACGCGCGGGGCCGCGTCCCCCTCAGGGAGCGCCGACGGGGCGGTGCGCGCCGAGTGCATCGGCGCCAGCTCCCCGGTCACCTGGAACTTGACCACTTCCCGGGCCCCCAGTTTGTCCTTCTGCGTCGAGGTCAGATCGATGTTGCGAAACCGGTCAGAGTCCTTCAGCGCGACCATGAACCGGGCGACCGCCTTGTAGGAGAACGTGTACCCGTCGAAGAGGACCCCCTTCCCCCCCGAGGTCGTCAAGTTGACGAGCCAGACGTCCTGCGGAATCACGGTCCGGATCGCCTGCAACGATTCGGTCGCGGGCAGTTGGTTGGCCAGGAGCGCCTGGATGACGGCCTGGCGGGCTTGCAACTGCCGCACCGTCGCGCGGAGCTGCTCCACCTGGAGGGCGACGGGCCGGAGGGCCTCGATCTGCTGGGTGACCTCAGCCACTTGGCGCTGCAAGGAGGCGACCCGGCTCCCTAAAAAGAGCGCGATCGCGATGAGGAGGACGACAAGGAGCGCCGCCCCCGCGATCCCCAAAATCGTCCCGGGCGTGGGGCCGACCGGCCGTCGTTTACCCGGAGCGAGGAGGTTGATCGTGATCATCGCGTCTTATTCTCCTCTCAGCGCGAGGCCGACCGCCACGGCCATCGTCGGGCCGACGTCGTTGAGGTATTCTGGCGGAAACGCGTCCGCGCGGAAGGTGGCAAAGGGGTTCCCGATCTCCACCGGCAGCCCGAGTTCCTCGCCCAGAAAGGGCGCGAGGTTCTTCAGCTTGGCGGTTCCGCCCGTCAGGATGACCTTGGTCACCGCCTGCCCACGGGATCGGGTCTGATAGTAGTCGAGCGACCGGCGGACCTCGGTGAAGATACTGTTGATCACCGGCAGGATGGCGTCGTGGACCTGCACGAGGGTCGGATCGGGGGGCTGTTGGCCTTCGAGCAGCAGCTGCGCCTTTTCCTCTTTCAGGGTTTGGGCCGCGGGGAACTCGAGGCTCAGAGCTTCGGCAATGGCCTTGGTCACCGCGTTGCCCCCCGTGGAGATATTGCGGGCGAGGCGCAGGCGGGTACCCTCCATGATGATGATGTCCGAACTCTCCGCTCCCAGATCAATGTAGACGATCGTCCCCTCCGCCTGACCGTCCCGCCGGCCGACGGAGCGGAGCATGGAGAACGGGGCGACATCGAGAATCGACGCTGACAGCCCGATCGTCTGCAGGGCCGCCAGTTGGCGGCTGACGACCTCCTTGCGGGCCGCGACGAGGAGAATCTCCACCTGTCCCTCCTCCACGGCCTTTCCCAACACCTGGAAGTCCCGGCTAACCTCGCGGACACCGTACGGGAGGTACCGCTCGGCTTCGTAGGCGACCGCCTGCTCCAGTTCGGCCGGCGGCATCTCGGGAAGCTTCAACTCGCGAACGATCACGGCTTCGCCGCCAAGCGCCGTGACCACACGAGTCCCCTTGATTCCCGCGGCGATGAGGAGGTTGCGGATCGCTGCACCCAAGACGTCTGCGCTCGCCGCCGCACCGTCGGCAACGGCGCCGGTCGGTGTCGGGGCCGCACCGAGCCGGGTGACCCTGAACCCCCCGCTGGCGGGCACCACCTCGACTGCCTTCAGGGTGTGGCTTCCGAGGTCCAGGCCAACGGCTACCCGGCTACCGAACAAGCCCATGGTTTCGGGCCTCCTTCAAGGTGGTGCGAACCCATATTCGCCTTTCCAGGCCAGGGTCCTGCAACCGGATGCGAACAATTGTTTGGATCGATAGCCACTCGAACTGCTAGACGGGCAACTCGAAGGCCCCGTCCGTCGGATCTTGCCTTCCACAGTAGGTCCGGGTGTCTAGAACCCGCCCCCTGTCGCCCTGCCAACGACAAGGGTTGTCAGAACGATTCGGAACAGTTCTATCCGTCGAATATTTTGGGAGACGCCGCCGCCCCCACTACCCTCTGCGTGATCCGCGTGTGGTCAGCGGCGAGCCGCCTGCGGTTCCGTATCCGACCGCTGTTGACTCTTAGAATGTATGCCGAAATCCCCCAGATCTTAGACACCGAACTTCGCCCCGGATCTCCCACGAGACTACCGCCCCCCCAAGATGACCGGAATCGTCTTCACGAGGACGATGACATCCAGCCACAACGACCAGTTGTTTACGTACCAGCGGTCCAGGCGTGCTCGCTCGCGCAGATCCAGCGCGTTTTTGCCGCTCACCTGCCACAACCCCGTCATCCCTGGGAGGACGCCGCACATGCTGTCGTGGTCGAGCAGCGCCATTTCCGGGGGCAGGTACGGCCGAGGGCCGACCAAGCTCATTTCCCCGCGAACAACGTTCAGGAGCTGCGGGAGCTCGTCGAGAGAATATCGCCTGAGGATCCGCCCAAAGCGGGTGACCCTGGGATCGTAGCCGCGCAGCTTGCGGTAGCGTCCCCATTCGTCGGCGGAGTTGGGATGGGCGGCGAGAAACTCGGTGAGGCGTTGATCGGCATCCACGAACATCGTCCGCAGCTTGTAGCAGGCGAACGGAATACGCTTGCGACCGACGCGCGGTTCGACGTGGAAGACCGGACCCCGGCTTTCGAGCCGGAGCAGCACCGCTGCCACCGCGATGAACGGGAGAAGCATCAGACCGACCGCGGAGGCCACGGCCAAGTCGAAGGCCCGCTTCACGGCTAGGTTCCACGGCTTGAGGAGATTGTTCGGAACCCGGAGGAGCAGGGCTCGGTCTTCCAGGAGCCCCAGGACCTCTACTCCGAGGACGGGCACCTCAGCAAGGTCCGGGACGATCATGATGTTCTCCGCGACCTCGCGAAGTCGCTCGACGAGGCGAAGAAACTCGGTGCGACCGAGATCGGGCGTCGCCAAAATAACCTCGCGGGCGCCGGCGGCAACAGCCCGGACTGGCGCCAAGGCGGGGTCCGAGATCACCTCGACGACGTCATACCCGAGGGTGCGATTGCGCCGAAACCCTTCCAGAAGCGTCTCGGCCATGGCGCCCTCCCCCACCAGGAGGGCGCGCTTCCGCCACGGGCCCGCGATAAACAGGGCTTCCTTGACGGCACCCCGGGAGAGAGGCAA
>DATEHM010000254.1:0-4032 GCA_035279545.1 bacterium
GGCGGCGCGCGCCGCCGCAAGCGCACCCCAGGCGCAGGGAGGCTGAGACGATGCCCGCCTCCGACACCGACGGCCGACGACCCTTGGCGTTCTCCCTCAACGGACGTCCGGTCGAGGTCTGGGCATCGCCCCACGAAACGCTGCTCGCGGTTCTGCGCGACACGCTTGGGGCTACCGAGGTGAAGTACGGCTGCGGTGAAGGCGTGTGCGGGACCTGCACGGTCCTCCTCGACGACGCCCCGGTCAACGCGTGCCTGCTGCTCGGCCTCCAGGCGCAGGGCCGTTCGGTGACGACCGTGCGGGGGCTGCGCGGCGCAGAGGGACTGCACCCCCTCCAGCGCGCATTCCTGGAGCGCGAGGCGGCGCAGTGCGGGTTCTGCACCCCCGGGATGCTCTTGGTGGCGTACGCGTTCCTGCGGGAGCATCCGGCCCCCACGCGCGCGCAGATCCGAACGGCGCTGGCGGGCAACCTTTGTCGCTGCACGGGTTACACGCGCATTGTGGACGCGGTGGAATCGTGCGCGGCCGCGCCCGCCCGTCCGCAGCGGGAAGACCCATAGAATGAGGATCGTCGGCAGAGCGCTCCCGCGCTTCGACGTGGCCGAGAAGGTTGAGGGGGCGACCCTCTACGCGGCCGACTGGAGCCTTCCCGGGATGCTGGCCGGCCGCATCCTCCGTTCCATCTACCCGGTCGCCCGGATCAGACGGATCGATGTCACGCGGGCGCGCGCGCTGCCGGGGGTCGCCGCGGTGCTCACCGCGGAGGACGTCCCCGCGAACGCGACCCACGAGGACGCCACCGGGACGAATCGGGCCCCGTTTGCCACCCCGGTGCTGGCCGCGGACCGGGTATGCTACCAAGGGCAGCCCCTCGCGCTGGTGGCGGCCGCCTCGGAGGTGCAGGCGCGGGCGGCGGTCGAGGCGATCGAGGTCGACTACGAGCCGCTGCCCGGCGTGTTCGATGTCGAGGCGGCCCTCGCCCCCGATGCGCTGCGGGTGCATCCGGATCGGGAAAACGTGCTCATCCACTGGCGGTTGCGCCAGGGCAACGTCGACGAGGGGTTCCGGCGGGCCGATGTCGTGATCGAACGGACCTATCGCACCCAGCGAGTGGACCACGCCTACCTGGAACCGGAGGCGGGCGTGGCGTGGGTGGACGACAACGGCATCGTGACCATCCGCGCGGCGACGCAGGTGATCGAGCACTTCCGCGAGATCGCCGAGATCCTCGGCCTGCCGCACAACCGGGTGCGCATCATCGCTCCGTTCCTGGGCGGGGGATTCGGCGGCAAGGAAGACATGACGGTTGAACCGTACGTGGCGCTGCTGGCGTGGAAGACGCGACAGCCGGTGCGCATGGTCTGGAGCCGGCAGGAATCGCTGCTGGCCCGACCCAAGCGTCACCCGCTCCTGATGCGCTGCCGGACGGGGGCGACCCGGAACGGCGAGCTGGTGGCACAGGAGATGACGCTGCTCGGGGACGCCGGGCCCTTCCCGCTCCTCAGCCCGCGCGTGCTGTTCGCCGCGCTGGTGGTGGGCGTCGGACCGTACCGCGTCCCCCACGTCAAGATCGACGCCAAGGCGGTGTTCACCAACAACGTGCCGACGAGCGCGATGCGCGGGTTCGGCGCGATGCAGGTCACCTTCGCCTATGAATCGCAGATGGACCTGCTGGCGGAGCGCCTGGGGATTCCCCCGCTCGAGTTCCGCGCCAGGAACTTCCTCAGGAAGGGAGACCGCCTGCCCACGGGCGAGACGCTCGAGACCCACGTGGCGCTGCCGGAGGTCTGCCGCCGCGCCGTGGAGGCGCTGGGCGACCGGAGCCGTCCCTCGCGGGCGTGGGCGAGGGTGGGGCGCGGGGTCGCCTGCAACATCCAGCCGTACGGCCGCACCGTCTGGTTTCGGGATCAGGCCGGCGCCTGGATTGGGTTCGAGGCAGACGGATCGCTCGTCATCCGCGCGGGAGTGACGGACCTGGGCGGGGGCCAGGCGGCGGTGCTGGCGCAGATCGCCTCCGAGGTGCTCGGCGTGTCGCCCGACCGCATCGCCGTCCACATCGGCGACAGCGCCCGCACCCCCCTCACCGGCGGCACATTCGCCACCCGGCAGCTCTACATGTCGGGGAACGCGGTATGGCAAGCGGCGCGGGAGCTGCGCACGGCCGTGGCCCCCGTCGCGGCGCGGTTGCTGGAAGCCGCCGCAACGGATCTGCAGTTCGCCGATAACGAGGTGCGCGTCGCGGGAAGCCCGGACCGGAGGGTCGCCTTGGCCCGAGTCGTCGCCGAGTGCGGCCGCGGCGGCGTGCCCACGGCGCACCTCTCGGTGTTTCATGGAGAGCAGGCACCGCCGGTGGATTTGGAGACGGGGCAGGGAAGGACGTTTCCGGATTACACCTTCGGCTGCCACGCCGTCGAGGTGGAGGTCGACACCGAAACGGGGATCGTCACGCTGCTCAAACACGCGGCGTGCCACGACGTGGGACGCGCGATCAATCCGCAAAGCGTCGCCGGTCAGATCCAAGGGGGCGCCGTGATGGGGATCGGCCAGGCGCTCCTGGAGGAGATCACCCTGGAGGAGGGCAATAACCTCACCACCCTGTTTGCCAACTACCTCATCCCGACCGCCCTCGACGTCCCCGACGTCCAGCCGATCGCGGTGGAGTCCGGCGAAGGCAAGGGGCCGTTCAACGCGCGGGGCATCGGTGAGCCGCCCACCGGGCCGCCACCTCCGGCGATCGCCAGCGCGGTGTACGATGCGGTCGGCGTCCGCCCCCTCGACCTCCCCATCGCTCCGGAGCGGGTGTTTGCGGCCTTGCAGGCCCGGCGGACCGGGGCCGGGGGCACCACAGCGGAGGTGACTCCATGACGGGACGCGAGGTTCGATTTGGGGTCGCGCTGAAGAACTTCACCCCGTACCCGGAGGAGCCCAGCATCGACGAGATCGTGACGTTCGCCACGCGGGCGGAAGCCCTCGGCTTCGAATCGGCGTGGGTGTGGGATCACATCCTGCTGGGCTCGAAGCGCCCGTTCCCCTACCTCGAGTCGCTCGCCACCCTCACCGCGCTCGCCATGAAGACCGAACGCCTGCAGTTGGGCACGGGGGTCTTCGTGTTGCCCCTGCGCAACCCCGTCGTCTTGGCAAAGGTCCTGACCAGCCTCGACCACATCTCCAAAGGGCGGCTGATCTTTGGCATCGCCGGCGGCTGGTACGAGCGGGAGTTTGAAGCCTGCGGGGTCCCCTTCAAGGAGCGGGGGAAGATCTTCGTCCGGAACCTGGAGATCCTGAAGCGCTTCTGGACCGAGGACCAGGTGAACGGTGCGGCGAACGGCTACGTCTTCAACCGGTCGGTAATGCTGCCCAAGCCCTTCCAGCGGCCGCGGCCGCCCATCCTCTTCGGTGGCTACGTGGACGTGGTGCTCCGCCGCCTGGCCCGCCACGGCGACGGATGGTTGACCTACTTCTACACGCCGGAGAGCTTTCGCAAGACCTGGGACAAAATCCGATCGCTGACCGAAGAGGTCGGCCGCGATCCGGCGGAGCTTCGAAATGTCAGCCAGCTCCCGATCTATGTGGCGCCCTCGTTCGAGGAGGCGGACCGAGGCGTGCGGGACTTCCTGGCGCGGTACTTCGACGTCGCCCCCTGGAGCGAGTCCACCCTTGACAGCTCGATCCGCGGCACCCCGGACCAGTGCGCCGAGCAGCTGGCCGCACACATCGCCGCGGGGGTCGAGCACATCGTCCTGGTCCCCTACGATTACCGGCTGGACCAGCTCGAGGTGATCAGCCGCGAGATTCTGCCGCGCCTCCGCGGGAGGATCGCCGGAGTACCGACGTGACCGCCGCGGGCCCGGGGGCGGCGCGATGACGTTCGTCGAGGCCCGACGGCTGCTGGAGGCGAAGGATCGCTCGCTCCGCGACAAGCGCATGTCGGCGCGCGACGCCGTGCGGTTGGTGCGGGACGGACACCACGTCGCCATCGGGGGGTGTCTGTACTCGCGAACGCCCCTGGTGACCCTGCGGGAGATCTTGCGG
>DATEHM010000255.1:0-39442 GCA_035279545.1 bacterium
GGGCGATGAGCCCTTCACCCGCCGCGCGGAGGTGTTCGCGGTGCTCCGGGCCGTTGAGCGGGGGGACGTGATTACGGCCCTCGATGCGGCGGAGACCGTCGCGAGGCAGCGGGACGCGATGGAGCGGTGGCTCGATATCGCGCAGTGGTGGTTCCGCGATCTCGTCGTCTGGCAGGCGGCGGCCGATCCGGACCTCCTCACCAACCGAGACTGCGAGGGCGAGGTGGCGGAGTGGGCCGGGCGCACGCGGGCCGAAGACCTCCGGCGCGTGGTCGAGGCGATCGAAGCAGCCAAGGCCGCGCTCCGCCACAACGGCAACCCGCGGTTGATCCTGGAAGATCTGTTCGTGCGTATGGGAGCGTCTCCCGGAGCCCTCACCACCCCCCGGCCGGGTGCCCCATCGCCGGCGAACGGGGACTGATCGCACGATCCCCACTCCTCCACGGGGCGTGTGCTCCGGGGGCTGAGGCCGGAGACGCCCGCGGGGCGGCGGTCAGTGGATGAGCGTGTGGAGCACCGAGGCGAGGGCGAGGATTCCCATGACCACAAGGGCGATCGTCCACCAGGGGAAGCGGCGGCGCGGCCGGATCACACGGCCGCCCGGGTTGTTCGCGCATACTTCGCAGTAGTTCCCCGTCCTCAGCTTGACCAAGCACTCCTTGCAGAGCGGTTTCCCACACTGCGCGCAGTAGCCGAGCGCGTTCCGGTCGGGATGGGTCGCGCACTTCATGCGGAGATCCGGGCCGCGCGGAGCGCCGCGGCCCGCAGCTGTTTGAGCCGCTCTACGTTCTTCCGGTCCGGGCCGGCGCGGGCAAACCCCGGCGTTTCCAGAAAGGCGGGGAGATCGCGCAGCGCCGGGTGCCCGAAGATCGCGCGGAACCCCGCCCGGCCGATCGTGCCCTCCCCGATGTTCTCGTGGCGGTCGAGGTGCGATCCGAGGCGGGCTTTGGAGTCGTTCAGGTGGAGGGCCTGGAGGCGGCGCATCCCCACCACCCGGTCGAACGCCTCGACCAACTCAGCGACGCCGGCCGATGTGCGAAGGTTCCATCCGGCGGCGAAGAGGTGCGCCGAGTCCAAGCAGACGCCGAGGCGGCGGTGTCCCCCGGCTTCGTCAATGATCTCCCGCAACTCCGCAAACGTCCCGCCGAGGCTGCCGCCCGCGCTGCCCTCCAGGAGAATGCACGGGCGAGCGCAGCTGCGCAGGGCGGCGCGGAGGGCCCGGGCGATGCGCGCGCGGGCCGCGGGCCAGGGGCTGCCCATGGCGCTGCCGATGTGTGTGATCACCGCCTCTCCCCGGAGCGCGTCCATGCCTTGAAGGCTGTGCACCAGCGCGGCGACCGAGCGCCGGTGGAGGCGGGGATCCGGCGAGGCGAGGTTGATCAGGTAGGGCGCGTGGGCGACCAGCGGGCCGAGGCCGGCCTGGGCTCGCCGTCTCTTGAACTCCGCGAGATCCTGCGGAAGATAGGAGATGAGGCGCCACTGCCGGGGGCTCCCATAGAAGATCTGGAGGCATTCGCAGCCCAGCGTCTGGGCTCGGGGGATCGCCTCGTAGATCTTGCCGGCGATGGAGACGTGGGCGCCGATGGGCACGGGCAGAGGTTCGGGACCGCGCGGGGGAATCTCCTGCGCTGGCCTGAGGCGCCGGCCGGAGGAGGAGCCTCTCCGCCCCTCGAACGCAAGGGCATGCGTCCGACCACGTTGCGCGCCGTCGCCGCCGCATCGCTCGTGGGCGTGGCCGCGGTGTGGGGCGCGACCTTCCCGCTCGGCAAGATCGTCCTGCGCTACCTCGGCCCGTTTCAGTACCTGGGGCTGCGGTTTGCGCTGGCGGCGGCCCTGATGCTGCCGTTCGCCCGGCGCGACCTGCGATCGCTGAACGGCGAGGCGGTCGGCCGGGGGATCGTCACGGGCGCCGTGTTGTTCTGCGCGTACGCGCTCCAAACCCTCGGGTTGCGCGCGACGACGGCGAGCGAGGCCGGCCTGATCACGGGGATGAACGTCGTCATCGTGCCGCTGCTCGCCATGGTCTGGCTCAAGCAGCGGTCGACCCCACTGACCATCGCCGGGGTGATCACCGCCGCGTGCGGGCTGTGGCTGCTGGCGGGGCAAGGGATGCGCCCGCGGGCGGGGGACCTGCTGGTGCTCGGCTGCGCCGGCGCGATCGCGGTGCACATCGTCCTCGTCGGGCGGTTCGCGGCCGCGTTCCCCCCCGGAGGCTTCGCCACGCTGCAAATCGGGACGGTGGCGGTGTTGGCTGCGGCGGCGGGGATGTTTGAGCGCCGCGCGGGCGCGATCCCGCTGTCGGCGATCGGCGCGGTGGCGTTCATGGCCGTGGCCGCCACCGGGGCGGCGTATCTGGTCCAAACCTGGGCCCAGCGATTTACCTCCGCGGCGAGGGTGGGGCTGTTGTTCACGGTCGAGCCGGTGGCCGCGCTGGCCTTCGGGATCCTTTGGCTGGGGGAGCGCCTGAACGGCCACCAGGCGGTGGGGGCGGCGGCGATCCTGGCGGGGGTCGTCATGGGCGTCACTCGGCATGGGGCGTGAGGAGGCATCACGGATGGCGGCGCAGGAGTGGGGGTTCAGCACGAGGGCGATACACGGCGGGAAGATTCCCGACGCGAACAAATCGGTGGTGACGCCGATCTACCAGACGGCGACGTTTCGCTACGATACGGTCGATGAGGGGGCGCAGCTCGGCGCGGAGACCGGGCCGGGGTATTTTTACACACGCTGGGGCAATCCGACGACCGACGCCTTCGAGCAGAAGATCGCCCTTCTGGAGGGCGGCGAGGCCGCGCTCGCTACGTCGTCCGGAATGGCCGCGATTACCACCGCCGCGGTGAGCCTCCTCCGCGCGGGCGATCACGTGATCGCGCCCAACGCCGTCTACCAGGCGACGTTCGGCCTGATCAACACGGTGCTGCCCGGCTACGGTGTGGAGGCGACGTTGCTCGATGATCCCGATGTCGGCGCCTACGCGCGGGCGCTCCGGCCGAACACGCGCCTCCTGTACATCGAGACGCCGAACAACCCGCTGCTCGGCGTGATCGACATCGCGGGAGTGGCGGCGCTGGCGCGGGCCCACGGCGCCCGGACGATCGCCGACAACACATTCGCCACCCCGTACAATCAGACGCCGTTGGCGCTCGGCGTCGACCTGGTCTGCCACAGCGCCACGAAGTATCTCGGCGGCCACCACGATGTCACCGCCGGCGTCATCGTGGGATCGCGCGAATTGATCCGGCGATGCACGCCAACGATGCGGACCTTCGGTGGAGTGCTGGACCCGTTCGCCGCGTACCTGCTCGTCCGCGGGCTGATGACGTTGGGGCTGCGGGTCGACCGGCACAACGCCAACGCCAACGCCCTCGCCCGGCATCTCGCCGGCCATCACAAGGTCGCCCGCGTGCACTACCCCGGCCTGCCCGCTCATCCCCGGCACGCGGTGGCCGCGCGGCAGATGACGCGCGGGTTCGGCGGGATGCTTAGTTTCGAGGTCCGGGGGGACGTCGCCGCCGGCGCGCGGTGCGTCGAGGCGCTGCGCGTCGGGAAACTGGCCGTCAGCCTGGGAGGGGTGAGCACGCTCGTCACCCATCCCGCCTCAACGACCAGCGTCAACATGCCACGCGAGGTGCGCCTCGCCGCCGGCATCGCCGACGGCCTCATCCGGGTCTCGGTGGGGGTGGAGGATCTCGACGACCTGATCGCTGACTTCGACCAGGCCCTGGGCCGAGTGTGACGGGTCGTCGACGCGCGGGCGGGAGCGTCCTCTGATCGTCCGCCCGGGCGGCTGACGCGGGAGGGAAAGATGATGGGCACGCTGCGGCTGCGCGGAATCATTCCCCCGATGCTCACCCCGTTCACGCGCGAGGGCGACGTGGACCTGGGGGCGCTGCGCGAAGAAGCGCGCGTGCTGCTGGAGGCGGGAGCGCTGGGGCTGGTCGTCGGCGGGAGCACCGGCGAGGGGTACACGCTCACCCCGGAAGAGCTGCACCGCGCCTGCCGCGCGGTCGTGGACGAGGTCCGCGACCGCGCCCCCGTGATCGGCGGAGTGATCGCCAACTGCACCCGTCAGGCGGTCACCCTCGGGCGGGCGGCGCGGGAAGCGGGGGTGGCCGCGCTCCAGGTGACCCCCCCGCACTACCTGTTTCCGCCGGACGAGGCGGGCCTGGTCGAGTACTTCGGCCGGATCGGCAGCGAGGTCGAGCGCCCGGTGGTCATTTATAACGTGATCCCTTGGGCGGCGATCTCGCTTGCCACCCTGCTTCGGCTGGAGGCTATCCCCCAGGTCGCCGGGGTGAAGCAGAGCGGCGGGGACATTCACAAGCTCGCCGATTTGATCCGGGCCGCCCGCGGCCGGATGACCGTTCTCACCGCGGTGGACGATCTGCTGTATCCGGCACTGGCGCTCGGCGCCGACGGGGTGGTCGCGGCGATCGTGACGCTGCTCCCCAGGGCGTCGGCCGACCTCTACGAGGCGGTGCGGCGCGGGGACCACGCCGCCGCCCTGCGGTTGCACGAGTCGCTCCTCCCGGTCTGGCGCGCGGTCGAGGGGCCGAACCTCCCCGCCGCGATCAAGTTCGCCGCGACCCTGCTGGGTCGGCGCCCCGGTTGGCCGCGGAGTCCCCTGACCTCTCCGGGGGGCGAGGCCGCGGAGCGGATCCGTGAAGCGATGCGGGCGTTCGGCGGCGCCGAGCGAGCGCCGAGCGCGGTGTAGGGCGGTCCCTCAGGGGCGGCCGGAGCTGTCCCCGAGGCGCCGGCCCTCTCCGTCCGGAGACCGTCCGCCCGGGTCAGGGGGCGGTCGCCCACCGTTTGAGCAGCGAAGGGATCTCCTCGAGAGACGTGACCCGCTCCGTCGGGCGGGCGCTCTCCGCGAACGCGGCGTTCGCCGGATTGGGTTCGATATCCACGAGGATCGAGCGCATCCCCACCGTGTGAGCCCCGAGCACGTCCGCGCCCAGCGTGTCCCCGACCATCACGACGGACCCGACGGGCCTCTCCCAGGCATTCAGGACCTGGGTAAAAATGGATGGATGAGGTTTGACCCGCCCGAACCCGGCGGAGGTCAGCAGCGGATCGAAATATCCCCCGATGCCGTGCTTGGCGGTGATGTCGAGGATCAACTGATGGCTGGAGGCGTTGCTGATCATGCCCAGGCGTAACCCCATCACCCGGAGCGCATCGAGCGTCTTGACGGCGCCGGGGTAGAGCCGGCTGATCCGCACCTCGGGTTCGAAGAAGGCGCGTTCGGCCCGGCGCAGGGTCGTCTCATCGGTGGGGAGGCCCGCTTCGCGAAAGGCCCTGGCGATCGATTCGGTGGCGAGGCGCTCGACGAGCTCCTCCTCGGACCGGCGCCATCCATCGAGGCGGATCTCCAGCAGATGGGCGGCCAGCCCCGGAGCGTTGCGGCATCCCCACTCGGTCCGGGCGAGCGCCGCCAGGGCGGCGCACTTCTCCCGCTCCAGCTCCAGGCCGGTTCGGTGAATGAGCGTGCTGCCGAGGTCGAAGATCACACCGGAGATCGACATGGCGATCATCGTACGGCACCGGCAGGGATTGCTCCTCCATTCCCGAAGATGCCCCGGGACTCATGGCGGCTGATCCGAAGACGACCGGAGCGAAGCGCCTGCGCGTCGCCATCTTGATGGGCGGTCCATCGCCCGAGCGGGACGTGTCGTTGGCCGGGGGCGTGCAGGTGCTGCAGGCGATCGACCTCAGCCGGTTCGATGCGCTGGTCTACGAGATTACGCGCGAGGGGAAATTCCTCCCCCGGCCGGACCTGCTGAAGCTGACCGGGCCGGGCGCCGCGGGCGCGGCCCCCGAGGTGGGCGGCGTTCCCGCCGCCACCGGGACGACCGCCATCGTTCCCCACGGCATCGAAGAGGCGGTCGGCGACGGGGCCGTGGACCTGGCGTTCATCGCCATGCACGGGCCCTACGGCGAAGACGGGACGATCCAGGGCCTCCTCGAACTGCTCGGCATCCCCTACACCGGCTCCGGCGTGTTGGCCAGCGCGCTGGCGATGGACAAGCTCCGCAGCCGCCAGATCGGCATGGCGGACGGGCTGCCGTTTCCCCGGTTCGTCGCCGTCGATGGCGGCGCCTGGCCGGGCAATCGGGCGGAGGTCACGGCGCAGGTCGCTCGGGACCTGGGGTTCCCCTGCGTGGCGAAACCGAACGCGCAGGGTTCGAGCGTGGGGGTCAGCATCGTGGGCACGGAGGACGCACTGACGCCGGCGGTGGAGCGCGCGGTCGAGTTCGGCGACGTCGTGCTCGTCGAGGAATACCTGCGCGGCACCGAGCTCACCTGCGCGATCCTTGAGGATCCCAAGACCGGCGTCCCATCCCCGCTCCCGGTGATCGAGATCGTGCCCAAGCGGGAGTTCTTCACCTACGAGGCCAAGTACGCGCCGGGGGGCAGCGAGGAGATCGTGCCGGCACGGATCAGCGCGGTCCAGACCAAACAGGCCCAACAGCTCGCCCTCCGCGCTCACCGGGTGCTGGGGTGCGAGGGGATGTCGCGCGCGGACATGTTCGTCGCCGACGGCAAGGTCCTGCTGCTCGAGGTGAA
The DNA here is from genome assembly GCA_035279545.1 of bacterium. Classification (GTDB taxonomy): domain Bacteria; phylum Sysuimicrobiota; class Sysuimicrobiia; order Sysuimicrobiales; family Segetimicrobiaceae; genus Segetimicrobium. The sequence continues at coordinate 6,568 of DATEHM010000255.1, forward strand.
CACGATTCCGGGACTGACGCATGGGAGCTTGCTGCCCAAGGCCGCCGCGGCGGCGGGCATCGATTTCACCGCACTGGTGAGCCGGATCATCGACAACGCTCTCCGCCGCCAACGCGCGCGCCAACGGCGCCCCCGGCGGGTGTAGCGGCGTGGCGCGGCTGCGGCGAAACGAGTACGTGAAGTCGCACGCCCTGGGGAACGACTACCTGGTCATGGATCCGCGCGGCCTCTCGTTTCGGCTCTCCCGAGCGGCGGTGCGCGCGATCTGCCACCGGAACCTGGGCGTCGGATCGGACGGCATCTTGACGATCGAGCGGAGCCGTCGCGGTGATTTCAGCATGCGCGTCTTCAACCCGGACGGGAGCGAGGCGGAGAAGAGCGGCAACGGCGCCCGAATCTTCGCCAAATGCCTCTGGGACCACGGGTACACCCGGCGCACGCAGTTCACGCTCGAGACGAAGGGCGGGCTCGTCCCGATTACCCTTCGGCTTCGCGGCCGGCGCGTGCACATGATCACCGCCGGGATGGGCCGCGCCACGTTTCGCGGTCGCGAGATCCCCGTCGCCGGACGCGATCGGGAGGTGGTGGACGAGGAGATCTCGGTGGACCGCCAAACGCTCCGCATCACCGCGGTCTCGGTGGGCAACCCGCACTGCGTCGTGTTTGTCGATGACTTCGCCGCGATCGATCTGCCGCATCTGGGATCGAGCCTGGAGCACCATCCGATGTTCCCCCACCGTACGAATGTCCAGTTCGCCCGGGTCGACTCGACCAGCCGGGTCACCATCCGGATCTGGGAGCGCGGTGCCGGGGAGACGATGGCGTCCGGCAGCAGCAGCGCCGCGGTCGCGGCCGCCTGCGTCCGGCACGGGTACACCGGGCGGGACGTCGCGGTGCACAGCCCCGGGGGCGTGCTGCGAGTGCACGTCGCCTCGGACTACGCGCTCAAGCTGACCGGGCCCGTCGAAGAGACGTCGCGCGGCACGCTCAGCCCCGAGTTCGTCGGCCGGTGGGGCAAGTAGGCCGATGCGCCCGATCCTCTACGTGGTCCTGGACGGGCTGGGCGATCGTCCGCTGGAGGCGCTCGGCGGCCGCACGCCGCTGGAAGCGGCCGAGGTCCCGCACATGACCGCGCTCGCCCGCGGCGGCCGCACCGGGCAGGTGCAGACCGTGGGAAAGGGGATCGCCCCCGAGTCGGACGTCGCGGTGATGGCGATCCTCGGGTACGACCCCTTCGCCTACCATACGGGCCGTGGCGTGTTCGAGGCGGTCGGCGCGGGCATCCCCTTCCACAACGGCGATCTGGCGCTGCGGGGCAACTTCGCCACGGGGGGCGGGGCCGGCCGCATTCTCGACCGCCGGGCGGGACGCAACTTGACCTCCGAAGAGGCCCACTCCCTGGCGGATGCCCTGACCTCCGATCTGCGCTTGACCAGCGCGCCCGCGGAATTGGAGGTGCGGGCCAGCATCGGGCACCGGTGCGGCGTGGTGTTCCGGCGCCGGGGCGGCCGTCTCTCCGGAAAGATCAGCAACACCGATCCCGCCTACGGTCGGGTCGAAGGCCTCGGCGTGGCGGTCGCGCACGCCGGCTCCACGGTGGAGCGGTGCGAGGCGCTCGACGGCAGCGAGGAGGCCAGGGTCGCCGCCGCGCTGGTCAACGAGTTTACCCAAAAGGCGTACGAGATGCTCGACCACCATCCCACAAACGAACGGCGGCGCCGCGAACATCACATGCCCGCGAACCTGATCCTGGTGCGCGACGCCGGCGATCACCTCCCGACGATGCCGCCGATTGCCGAACGGTTCGGCGTCACCTTCGGGTGTTTCGTGGAGATGCCGGTGGAGCGGGGAATCGCCGAGCTCACCGGCATGACGGTGATTCCGGTGCCGCCGAGCGGGGCGGACAAGGCGGCGGTCTACGCCCAGTGGGCCCGCACGGCGTCACGGGAGATCGCCCGGACGGGGGGGCTCTACATCCATATCAAAGGGCCCGACGAGCCCGGCCATGATGGGGAGCCGGAGGCGAAGCGCGATGTGATTACGCTGATCGACCGCGCGTTCTTCGGCACGCTGCTGCCCCAGCTCGACCTCGGGACGCTGATCATCGCCGTCACCGCCGACCACGCCACGCCCTGCGCGCTGCACAGTCACTCCGACGATCCCGTGCCGCTGCTCCTCGCCGGGGCGGGGGTGACCCCGGACAGTAGCCAGGGGTTCAGCGAGGCGGCGTGCGCGCACGGCAGCCTCGGCACGCTGCGTGGCGTCGACGTGCTGCCGCTGCTCGTGCAGACGGCGGGCGGGGCCTAGCGGCGCGTCCCGGGGCGGCGGCCCACAATCCCCGTCAGGCGGCCGGCGCCCCGTCGCGTTCGAGCAGGACGACGCACTCCACGTGGTACGTGTGGGGAAACAGATCCACCGGCTGCACCATCCGGATCGCGTACCCGCCGTGGACCAGTTCGCCGAGGTCGGGGGCGAGCGTCGTGGGATTGCACGAGATGTAGACGATCCGCGGCGCCCCGGTGGCGACGATCTTCTGCATCACCCGGCTGCCGCCGCCGCTGCGGGGGGGATCCAAGACCACGAGCTGGGGGGCGCCGACCCGGCGGACCAACTCCGGCAGCCGCCGGCGGACGTCTCCGGCGACGAACTCGACGTTCGCGACGCCGTTGAGGGCGGCGTTCGCCCCGGCGGCCTCGATGGCCGGGGCAACGATCTCCACGCCACAGACCAAGCGGGCGCGGCGAGCGAGCGGGAGCGAGAACGTGCCGCCGCCGCAGTAGAGATCGAAAACGACCTCGTCACCCCGCCCCGGCGCCGCGGCGTCGACCAACTCGACGAGGCGTTCGGCCTGGACGGTGTTGGGCTGGAAGAACGTCTCCAAGCCGATCCGGAACCGGAACCCCGCGAGGCCTTCCGTGATGTAGGGCCGGCCTGCCAGGAGCGAGACGGCCGCGAGCGGGAGGCCGTCCGAGGGGCCCGGGTTGACTCCGTGCACGACGCTGGCGATCCCGGGGATCGACGTGACGAGGCGCCGGGCGAGGATCTCGGTCCCGGGCACCTCCGGCGCGGCGGTGATCAGTCCAACCATGATCTCCCCCGTGCGTTTCCCTTCGCGGATCACGACCTGACGGAGGAGCCCCGTGTGCGCACGCGCGTCATACCGCGAGAGTCCCGACGCGATCGCCCAATCTCTCACGATCCCCAGGATCTCGTTCGTCGTCGGCGATTGCAGCCGGCAGGCGCTGATCGGCACGACCTGGTCAAACTCGCCTCGTCGGTGGAGACCGAGCATCGACGTCGGGTGAAACGCGAACTCCATCTTGTTCCTGTAGTACCAGGGATCGGCCATCGGCAGGATGGGCCCCACCGCAAGATCGCGCAGGCCGCCGAGGTGGGCCAGGCTTTCCCGAACGATGCTCTCCTTTGCCGCCAGCTGCGCCCCGTAGGCCAGATGCTGCCAGACGCATCCACCGCAAGGGCCGAAGTGGGGGCAGGGGGGCGCGGTGCGCGCCTCCGATGGGGTCTGGACCTCCACCAGGTCCGCTTCCGCGTATGCGGACCTGACCCGCCACAGGCGGGCGCGGACCCGGTCCCCGGGGGCGGTGTCCGCCACGAACACCACGTACCCGTTGACGCGCCCGACGCCGCGGCCCCCGTAGGCCATGCGGTCGATCACCAGCGAGACCTCGTCGCCCCGTCGGAAGGGTGGACGTCGCGGAACCGCCGAGATCGACATGGCCTCATGATAGCATGGACAACGCGCGCGGGGCCTTCCGGGGGCGCAGACCGCCGCGTGGACGGTGACGCGTTGCCGTGCCGTCGAGGGGCCCACGGCGCGCAGGCGAGCACCGATCACCAGGCGATCCGCTTCCGGTTTCGGAAGAACCCCCCGGTCGGCCCGGATGCCGGCAGGGTGGCCAGCCAGACGATGGTGTCCGCGGCCTCTTCGGGGGTCCGCGGCGCGTGCGGGCCGCCCATCTCGGTGAGGACCCACCCGGGGCACATCGCGTTGACCTTGACGACGGGACGAACTTCGTCCGCCACGATCCGGGTCAGCGCATTGAGCGCCGCCTTCGACACCTTGTATGCCGCCGTCCGCCCCCTCATCCCGGCGAGCTGTCCAGCTCCCGAGGACACGTTCACGACCCGTCCGTATCCGTGCGCCTTCATCAGCGGGACAAATGCCCGGCACATCGCCAGCGGCCCGTAGAAGTTCACTTCCAGGGTTGTCCGCATCACGGCCACGTCGAGGTCGAACACGCGCACGTCTTCGTCGAGGTAGACTCCGGCGTTGTTGATGAGGACGTCCAGCCGGCCAAACCGCCCCCGAACCGCGCCGAGCAGCCTGGCGACGCTCCTCGGATCCGTCACATCCAAGGATTCGTCGCTCACCTCTCGGCCTTCGGCCCGCAACCGGTCGGCGGCGTGCCGGCCCTTCACCGGATCGCGACTGGTGAGGACGACATGCAGCCCCGCGACAGCAAGTTGCCGGCAGACCTCGAAGCCGATCCCGCGGTTGGCACCGGTGACAAGGGCGATCTTCTGGGGGAGCGTCATCCGGTACGTCCTCCCTTCGGTGGCCGCTGTCTGGCGGCGGCCGAGGATGCCCGGTCCGGCAGCGGCGCGCCCTGCGGCGGCGATGCGCGCGCCGCCAGAACCCCGAGGGGGCGAGGAAGGACTTCCCCCCGGGTTGTCAAAGGATCGAGATACCGTAGGGCGTCCGAGATTTCGGACATCGTTGCCTCGGGCCAGGGGGGCCGGATGGCGCAGATCACGATCAACACGCGTCGGAGAATCGGGATCGTCGACCGCGGCATCTTCGGCGGTTTCATCGAACACCTCGGCCGTTGCATCTACGGGGGCATCGTCGAGGAGGGCTCGCCGCTCAGCGACCGGCGCGGGTTTCGCCGCGACGTCCTTGACGTGCTGCGGCCGCTTCGGATGCCGGTGTTGCGGTGGCCGGGCGGGAATTTCGTCAGCGGGTACCACTGGACGGACGCCATCGGCCCCGTCGACCGGCGCCCCCGCCGGATCGAGCTGGCCTGGCACGGCGAGGAGTCGAACCGGTTCGGGACCGACGAGTTCATCGAATATTGCCGCGCGCTGGGCGCGGAGCCGTTCATCGTCGTCAACATGGGGTCGGGGTCGATGGATGAGGCGCAGGCCTGGGTGGAATACTGCAACGGATCGGGTGATACCTCCTGGGCCAACCTGCGGCGCAAGCACGGCCATGAGGAGCCGTACCGGGTGAAGTTCTGGGGGTTGGGCAACGAGATGTACGGCCACTGGCAGATCGGATCGCTCACGGCAGAGGACTACGTGAAGAAGGCCCGGCAATTTGCGGCGATGATGAAGCGGACCGATCCCAGCATTCAACTCATCAGTTGCGGGCAGCAGGGGTGGAACGAGTGGGACCGTATCGTGCTGGAGGGCCTGGCCGATCTCGTCGACTACCACTCCATCCACATCTACACCGGCAGTGATCACTATTACACGAACGTCTTCCACCCGCACCAGGCCGACCGCGCCCTCCGCATCTGTGAGGCGCTGATCGAGCGCGTGCGGTATGAAAAGCGCATCGAGCACCCCGTGCACGTCGCCTACGATGAGTGGAACGTGTGGTACCGGGAGCGGAGTGCCGAGGCCCGTCGATCGGGGATCGAGGAGCGGTACACGCTCGCCGACGCCCTGGCCGTGGCGGCGTTCCTCAATGTCTTCATCCGACACTGCCGTACCGTGCGGATGGCCAATGTCGCGCAGTTGGTCAACGTGATCGCGCTGATCATGACCTCTCCACACGGACTCTTCCTGCAACCGATCTTTCACCCGTTCCGGCTGTACGCCGAACACACTCGCGAGATCGCCCTCGACGCTCAGGTCGAGTGCGACACCTACGCGCTGGCACCCGAGGAAGAAGATGTTTCGGCGCGGCCTCACCGGGTCGCGGATCTCGGCCCGTTTCCGCTGTTGGACGTGACCGCGACATGCGACGCGGAGGGGCGCGACGTCACTTTGGCCGTGGTCAATCGGAATCAAACGCGCGGCATTTCCACGACCATTCAGGCGGTCGACGCGGTCATCGGGCCGGGGATCGTCGCCTACGAGGTGAACGGCCAGGATCCACGGAGCGTGAACTCGTTTGACCATCCCCACGCGGTCAGCGTCCAGGAGCGGCAGGTGGCGGGAGGCGGAGGGAGTCGCCTCACGTATGAGTTTCCGGCGCATTCGGTAACCGTGATGCGAATGCCGATCGGCTGACCGGATCGCGCGAATGCCGACGGAGGAGCGAGGGGAGGGATGGGGATGAAGAGGAGAAGGCGTGAGATCACGAGGCGGGGATTCCTGCGCGTGGCAGGGGCGTCCACGGTGGCGGCGGCGGGGGGACTGCTGCGCGCGCCGGCGAGGGCTTCCGCCGCCTCCAACGTGACCCTGAACTTTTGGAACGGGCTCACCGGACCGGACGGCCGGGTCATGGAGGGGTTGGTCAACGACTTCATGTCCCAGAATCGGAACATGAAGATCGAACAGCAGCAGATGCAGTGGACGGATTTCCACACAAAGATGCTCACCGCGATTCCCGCCGGCCAGGGCCCGGATGTCGCGATCATGCACACCTACGAAGTTCCCCGGTACGTGGAGGTCGGCGCGATCACCGAGTATGCCGATGCCGACCTGCAGACCCTTAACCTGCATGAGAGCGACTTCAATCCCACGGCCTGGGCGGGGGGCATTTATCAGGGGAAGCGCTACTCCGTCCCCCTCGACATCCACTGCATGTGCCTGTACATCAACAACCCGATGTTCAAGGCGGCGGGATTGTGGCAAGGCGGGAAGCCCAAGGTTCCCGGCACGATGGAGGAATTTCTTGTGACTGCCGCGGCGCTGACCAAGGGCGATCTGCACGGGGTGGGGTGGTTGCAGCGTGGGTCTCCGTGGGCGTACCAGATGTATTTGTGGCAGAACGGAGGGAGTATGTTCGACTCCCATGGCGATCCCGTCCTCGATAGTTCGGCGGCGATTGAGGTGGCGCAGTTCATCCAGGACCTGAACAAGAAATATCACTATACGGCCGAGGGCATCACCAGTACGGCGGACGCTTTTCGCACGGGCAGGTTCGGCATGGTGATCCACGGCGACTGGAACATCCCGGCGTTCGTCGCGGCCAAGATGGATTTCACCGTCGCCCACGCGCCGCGGCTGTTTAAGAACAGAGTGGTCTGGGCCGGATCGCACCAGTTCTACCTACCCACGCAGCGGAGGCCGGATCCGGCGAAGCGCCAAACCGCCATCGCATTCATCAAGTGGATCAGCGACCACAGCCTGGCCTGGACCCAAGGCGGACATATCCCCGCGCGCACCGCACTGGTCAAGACCGCGGGCTTCCGAGCCCGGAAGCAGGCGCTCCTCGTTGACGATACGCGGTACTGGCGGTTCATGCCGGCGACGCCCAAGATCCTGGTGGAAGAGAGTTTGTTGCCGGTGGCCTTAGAGAAGATTTTCCTCGGGACCGCCACCGCGAAGGACGGGATGGAGGGGGTGAACGCGGAGATCAAGCGGGCCCGAGTCTAATCAACACCCGCTCGCCGACGGAGGGGACACATCCTGCGATCGCCCAGCATCGCCGACAGGGGGATCCGGCCGACGGCGCCATCGGGCGCCGCCCGCGCCGTGCTTTCCGCCGAGCGGCGGCGAGAGGCATGGACGGCCCACCTCATGGTGGCCCCGTACGCGCTGGTCTTCCTCGCTTTCATGGTGGCGCCGTCGGTGTACGGGTTGTACATCAGCTTCACCGATTACCGGCTCGGCTCATTGCGCCTCCATTGGATCGGGCTCGATAATTTCTGGTACGTTCTGACCGACCCGCTCTTCCAGACGAGTGTCAAGAATACCATCGTCTTTGTGCTGGAGAGCACCCCGGCGCTCATTGCCTTGCCGCTGGGGTTGGCCGTGGTGTTGAATCGCGGCGTGCCGCTGCGAGATTTCCTGCGGGGCGCCTTTTTCCTGCCCTTTACCCTGTCCGTCTCCGTGGTCAGCATCTGCTGGTGGTGGCTGCTGGACGCCAACTTCGGGCCCGTGTACTTCTACCTCACCCGATGGGGCCTGCATCCGCCGGTTTGGCTGGGGCACTCCGGCCTGGCCATGGCCGCCGTCGTGCTGGCGACCGTGTGGTGGACCGCGGGCTACAATATGGTGCTGTTTCTCGCCGGGCTCCAGGATATTCCCCTCCACCTGTACGAAGCGGCCCGCATGGACGGCGCGGGGGGGTGGCGGCAGTTTCGCGCGATCACCCTGCCGTTGCTGCGCCCGACGATGCTCTTCGTGGTGGTCATTCAGGTCATCGCCTCGTTTCAGCTCTTCGGTCAGGTGTACGTCATGACCCAAGGCGGCCCGGGAGACAGCACTCGGACCGTCATCCAGCACGTTTACGAGACCGCCTTCGTCCAGCAGCGCATGGCCGAAGGATCGGCGGCGGCCTGGGTGCTCTTCATCATCATCCTGGTGTTCAGCCTGGTCCAGTTCCGGGTGCTGGCGGGCCACACCGAGTACTGACCTGGGAGGAAGAGGGTGGCGACGACGGCGGTGCGGATCCCTCGGGCGCGCGGGCGCAACGTCCCGCTTTCTCTCGTGGGGGGCGTCGGGTATCTGCTGCTGCTCGGCCTGGCGCTGCTCTGGCTCGCCCCTCTGGCGTGGATCGCGTTGACGGCCGTCAAAGCCGAGCCCGAAATCATTCGTCTGCCCATCCAGTGGTGGCCCACTCACCCCACGGCAGAAAACTTCGGGGTCGCCCTGACGACGACCCGAACCGCGAACATCGGCCGGGCGTTTTTCAACAGCACCTTCGTGGCAACGGCGGAGACCATCGTCACGCTCGCCATCGATGCGATGGCCGGCTACGCGCTGGCGCGGCTGCGTTTCCGCGGGCGGGCGCTCGTGTTCGGTGTCATCGTGGCGAGCCTCATGGTCCCCGTCCAGATCACGCTGGTGCCCCTGTACTTGATGCTCGAAGGGGCCGGGTGGCTGAACACCTATCAGGCGCTGGTCCTGCCGGGGCTGTCCCGGGCCTTTGGCGTCTTCTTGATGCGCCAGTTCTTCTTGGCGTTGCCGCACGACCTGCAGGACGCGGCGCGGATCGACGGCGCCGGCCCGTTCACCACCTTCATCCGTGTCGCCCTCCCGTTGGTCAAGCCCGCGCTGGCGGCGCTGGGAATCTTCACCTTCCTTCGCAGCTGGAATGACTTCACGTGGCCGCTAATCGCCATCAGCAGCAACGAGATGATGACCCTGCCCGTGGCGCTGGCGCGCCTGCTCGGATCGTTCCGCGTGGAGTACGGGATCGTCATGGCCGGGGCGACGGCCAGCGCCCTTCCACTGATTATCGTCTTTTTCCTCGCGCAGCGTCAGATCATCCAAGGCGTCGCTCTGACCGGGATGAAGGACTAGGGAGGCGCAGGCAGTGTGAGGAGGCGGTGCGATGGCTAGAATCGTCCCCGCGGTGGCCCGGGCGCTGGACATCCTCGAAGCGTTCCTGGGCGACGGCGGCCCTTGGGCGGTCCCGGACCTCGCCGCCCGACTGGCGCTGCCCCGCAGTAGCGTCCACGAATTGGTGCGGACGCTCCTGGCCCGTGGGTACCTGCACGCCCGTGAGGATCATCCCAACGAATTCGTCCTCGGCCTACGCGTGTTCGAACTGGGGAGCACCTACGCGGCCGGGTTGGATCTCCCGCGTGAGGGCCATCAGGCGGCGCGCGCGGTCTCGGCTGCGTGCAATGAGACGGTGCACGTGGCCGTCCTCGATCATACCGAGGTCGTCTACATCGCCAAGGTGGACAGCACGCAGACGGTGCGGATGGTCTCGGCGGTGGGACGGCGGCTGCCAGCACACTGCACCGCGGTGGGGAAGATGCTCCTCGCCGGGCTCGCCGACCACGCGGTGGTCGCGCGCTACGCCGGCGCGAAACATCTCCCCGCCATGACCCCGAACAGCATCGCCCGCCTCGCGCACCTGAGGCGGGAGCTGGTGGTGATTCGCGCCCGCGGGGTGGCATTCGACGACTGCGAGTCTAACGCCGACGTGCGTTGTGTTGCCGCGCCGGTGTTCGATCGCGAGGGACAGACGATCGCCGCGATCAGCATCTCCGCACCGGTGATGCGGATGCAGCCGAGGCGGCGCGCCGAATTGGCGGCGCTGGTCAAGCGGGGGGCGGAAGACCTTTCGCGCCGGCTGGGGGCGCGGCCCCGGCCGCACCCGCCGGTGACCAAGACCGGGGGATGGGGGTAGGCATGAAGGCGACACGGGCGTTTTTGAGCCGCTTAGGGTTGCCGGAGGGCGACGCGCACACCCTTCCGACATCGGCCAAACGCTTCCCCGACGGGGCGCAGTACCGGGTGGAGATCCCCAGCACCGAGGGGCCCCGCGCGCTCGAGGCGATTCTCGAAGAAGCGGAGCGCCACGGCGTGACGATCCATCGGGTGTCGCAAGGCAGCGGCGTCATGATGCAAACCGACGACGAGATCCGGGCGATGGCCGGGCTGGCGGCCGCGCGGGGCATGGAAGTCAGCCTCTTCGCCCGCCCGCACGCGGCGTGGGATGTCGGCGCCATGGCCGTCTCGAGCGCGGGGAGGGTGGTCGCGTCGCGGCTGCGAGGGCAAGATCAGCTCGTCTACTGTTTGGAGGACGTCAGGCGGGCGGCGCGGCTCGGGATCCGGAGCGTGCTTTTGGCCGACGAGGGGGCGCTGTGGGTCGCCGATGAAATGCGCCGGGCGGGCGAGCTCCCGCGGGAGATGCAGTTCAAGATCAGCGTGATGATGGGATCGGCCAACCCCGCGGCGATCAAGCTGATGGAACGGCTGGGCGCGAATACGTTCAACATCCCCACCGACCTCACCCTCGCCCAGATCGCGGCGATTCGTCAGGCCGTCGAGATCCCGCTCGACGTGTACGTCGAGGCGCCGGACGATATCGGAGGCTTCGTGCGGCACTACGAGATTCCGGAATTGGTCCGCGTCGCCGCGCCCGTCTACGTGAAGTTCGGCCTCCGGAACGCTCCGAATCTCTATCCGTCCGGAGGGCATCTTGAGCAGACCGCGATCGCCTTGTCGCGAGAGCGCGTCAGGCGAGCCAAGCTCGGGCTCGACCTTCTCCACCGGTACGCCCCCGGGGTGGTGGAATCCAGTCTGCCGACGCCGGGGCTCGCCGTCCCGGTGGTCGGGCCGCAGGCTGCCGACCGCCGAGAGGGGGCATGACCAACCATCGGGATCCATGCAGGGCGGTGAACACAACGGCCGTCCCCCGGCCGGAGCACCCCCGGCCGGACTTTTCCCGCGATCCCTGGCTCAACCTCAACGGCTGGTGGGCCTTCGCCTTCGATCCCGACGACCGGGGAGAGGAGGAGGGGTGGCCCCGGCGCGACCCCGAGGACTACCCCGACAGGATACAGGTTCCCTTCCCGTGGGAGTCGCTGCTGGCCTGGGGCGAGGAGGTTCGGGCGTCAGACCGAGAGTACTACTCACGGAACGTCTATCGCACTCCCGCCGCGGTCCGGCACGTCGACGCCATCGTCTTTCGGTCCGATGCCGGCGAGGCGGATTACCGCACGGCGCCCCGCCACACGATCGGCTGGTACTGCCGCGGCCTCGAAATTCCCGCGGGTTGGCATCGCCGGCGGATCTTCCTGTGCATCGGGGCGGCGGATTTCCATACGAAGGCGTGGGTCAACGGGCAGCCGGTGGGAGAGCACATCGGAGGATACACCCCGTTCGACTTTGAGGTCACTTCGGCCCTGCACGCCGGTGCGCGGAACACCGTGGTGATTCGCGTGTTCGACGCGCAGGCGCACGAGCAGCAGCCGGGGGGGAAGCAACACCACTGGTACCAACGCACCAGCGGCATCTGGCAGACGGTCTATCTTGAGGCTCGGGGCGCTGCCTTCGTCCGTCGGGTGCACGTGACGCCCGATGTCGCCGGGCGCCAGGCGCACTTCAAGGTCTCCCTCGCCGACGCCGGTCGCATTCCAGGCGCCCGCGTCCGGCTCACCGTGACCTCCCCCGATCACGAGGTGTTCCCGGCCGTCGTCCCAGTCGGAGGTGAGGTCGTCACCGCGTCCGTCGCGTTGGGGGCACCGGACCTCTGGGACGTCGACCATCCGGCCCTCTACGTCGTGACCGTCGATCTGGTCGATCGCACCGGGCGGAGCGAGGATCGCGTCTCCAGCTACTTCGGGATGCGCTCCATCGGCACCGATTTTCTTCCGGGGACCCCACACCGGTACGTGTTCGTCAACGGTCGGCCCGCGTATCTGCGGGGGGTCCTTGATCAGGGGTTCCACCCCGCGGGGGTCTACAGTTACCCCTCCGATGCCACGATCCGTGAGGACATCCGCACCGCGAAGCAATCCGGCTTCAACATGATCCGCATCCACATCAAGCTCCAAGACCCCCGCTACCTGTACTGGGCGGATCGCGAAGGCATGCTGCTCCTGGCCGACATCCCCAATTTCGGATACGACGGCTATACCGCACAGGCACGAGGATGGTGGGAGCAGACGCTCAGAGAGGCGGTCGCCCGCGACTTCAACCACCCGGCCATCTTCGGCTGGTGCCTCTTTAATGAAGGCTGGGGGGTGGGGGGTGAGCGCTACGCCGAGCTGCCCGACCGTCAGGCGTGGGTGGGGGAGATGTACCGCCTGGCCAAACGGCTTGATCCGACGCGCCTCGTCGAAGACATGTCCGCCAACCATTACGACCATGTGGACACGGACCTCAACAGCTGGCACTTCTACATTAAGGAGTACGAGGAGGCCAAGGCCCACATCAGCCGCGTGGTGACCGAGACGCATCCCGGCTCACCGTTCAACTACGTCCCGGGGGCCCGGCAGCGGGGTGCCCCGCTGATGAACAGCGAGTACGGAGGCATTTCGGCGCACGACGGCGACAAGGATACCTCCTGGCACCTCCGGATGTTGACCAATGAGCTCCGGCTCCACGAACAGATCTGTGGATACGTCTACACGGAGCTAACCGATTTGGAATGGGAACACAACGGGGTGGTCCGGTACGATCGGACCCGCAAGGAGTTTGGCTACCCGCTCCCTGAACTCCACGCCGCCGATGTGGTGGCGATCGACGCCCCTCCCCTCCTGCGCCGCGCGGCGGGAAGCGACCTCACCGTCCCCGTCCGGTTGAGCCTGTTCTCGGGCAAGGGATCCCGCGATCTCACCCTCCGGTGGCGCCTCGACGCCATCGATACGACGGGGCGCCGGCACGCGGAGGCAGCGTCCGGCGGGCGATCGGTGTGGGCACTCCGGTATCGGGTGCAGGATCCGGGTCCGGTGCAGGTGGCCCTGCCACCCTTTCCGCATCTCGGGACCCTGCACATCTGGCTTGAGGACCACGCTGGGGAGATTGCCGCGCGAAGCTTCATGTACGTCGATGCGTCCGGCGCGGCCCCGGCGGTGCCCCCCGCGGCGGCGGTTCTGCCGGGGAGCTCGAGATGGCAGCCCCCCGCACGCACCCTCCGGCTGCTTGCGGATGTGGGGATGCCCGTGACGGCGACTTGGGGGCGGTGGGAGCGGCTTGCTGGCGGCGCGGCCGTCGCCGGGCTGGGAGAAGGATCGTTCGGATACGCCCTCGGCCTGGAATCAAGCCGACCCGGCCACGCCGCACCGGTCGTCCCCTCCGGGGGCCCGCTCAGCGCGGAGCTGGTGTGTGAGGCGGCCGCCGGCCTGCTGGCGCCTCCTCAGACGGACGTCTTCCCGACGCCGACCGTGGTCCAGATCCGCGTGGGCCAAGACCCCGTCGGCGCATACACGCTCCCCGACGCCCCGGCCGACGTGCGAGGGTGTCTCTCCTGGGCGGCTGGCCTCCAGGGCCAATACGGGTATCTGATCCGGACGCCACTGCTGGGTAACCTCGCGGCGCACATCGCGGCACGGGTGGAGCGATCCGAACCCGTCCGCGTAACGTTTACGGTCGACTCCCAGGGCGGCGGATTGGCCTTGTTTGGAGCTCGGACCGGACGCTACCCCGTTCCCCTCTGCATCCTTGTCCACTACTAGCTGGAGGGGGACTGGGGCGTAGACCTTTCAATCTCAGCGGGTGTCCATGAAGCCGCCCGCGAGAGCATCGGGACATCCAACTGTCGAGCTATTCAAGGAGGTGGGTTAGTGGCGTTTTAGGACCTATCTCCGACCTCGGAAGCCCTTGACACGCCTCCATCAAGGTTCCTATACTTACTTGGCACTGGTCCAACCACTGGGCCGGATGTACCTAAAGACCGGCTTTACGGCCGGGTTGGGGGAAGCGTCGATCTCTCAGGATACGAGCAGGCCCATCCGAGATGACCTCGAGCCGGTGCGGCGCACCAAGGTCTACGCCGAGGTGGCGTCCCAAATCCATCGGCTCATCGCTGAGGGCCGGCTGGAGCCAGGGGATCACCTGCCCCCCGAGCGCGATCTGGCGGAGATGTTCGGGGTGAGCCGCACCTCGGTCCGAGATGCGATCCGCGTCCTCGAGATGCGGGGGTTGGTCGAGCCCCGGCCGGGCGAAGGGACGATCGTCAAGCAGATCCCCATTGACGCGATCGTGAGCCCCCTCGCCGACGCGCTCGCTGCGTCCAAGGACCTCACCGCCGATCTCTTCGACATGCGCAAGATGCTGGAGCCTCCATTGGCCAGGGCGGCGTCCCTGCGCGCCACCGCCGAGGACCTGGAGGCCATGGATGAGATTCTGACCCGGCAGGCCGAGCGGATTCGGGTCGGCGAGATCGCCATCGCCGAGGATAACGAGTTTCACTACCGGATCGCCACCGCGGCGAAGAACCGGGTGGTCCTGCGGGTCATCGACGTGGTGATGGATCTTCTCAAAGACAGCCGGGCGCGATCGTTGCAGGGGCCCGGACGCGCCGGGAAGTCGCTGAACGGCCACCGCCGCATCCTCGACGCGATCCGCGGTCGAGATCCCGACGCGGCGGCGGCCGAAATGCGGCTCCACATCGAGGAGATCGAGCAGATTTTGTTCTCCCCTGTGGGGCGACAGGATACCGACGGTCAGGCCGCGCGTGGGGACCACCCCGCGGGCGCGGAGAAGGCGGAGGCGCCGGGCGCGGGAGCGGGTACCCGGGCGAGGTTCGCAGCCGGGGCCTGAGCCCGGCAGGAGGTGGGGAATGACACGGACCATCTCGGTGGAGGTAGTCTACCGGGGGATCTTCCAGAAAACCCTGGCCAAGAACATCTGCCGCGGGATCGTATTGGCGGCACGCAAGGAGGGAAAGTTCGGGATCGCCTTTGGCCGGTATGGAGATTCGCCGGAGCGCAACGGGATCCCGGCTAAGAACTTTGCGATCGTGGCCCCGGACGAGGAAGAACTGCAGCTTAGCATGGCCCAGTACGAGCCGGAGCAGACCGATGTCACGATCAATGTCGACGACATGATGTGCAAGGGCGTGGAGTCCTGGGCCTGGTACGGCCTCCAGCCGATCAATCAGAAGATCCGCGAGAACGGCACGCTGGTGGTGACCTCGATGCTCCCCGCCGAGGAACTGATCAAGTTCTGCCACACCAAAACCCACCCATACCGCCTGGCGGTGCTCCCGGCGATCCCGAGTTTCTCGGGGTTGTGGGTGTACAAGGACGACCACACCGACGTCCGGATCTTGGGGGCGCTTCCGAAGGTCTGCCCGGAACTCGTGAGCCTCGAGGGCATCACCGCGGCGATCAAGGATGAGTGGCGGGACGATCTCAAAGTTCGATCGGCGCGCCGGGCGTACGAGCAGACGTCGGCCCGCACCGTGAAGCCGGGCGAGGGGAACCCCGAGGTCCCCTACCGGTTCGACATGCCCGGCTGGACCAAGATGCGGGAAGGGGTCACGATCGATGCGATCAAGCTCGGGGAGCCGATCAAGTATGGGGACGAGATCGGCGGCTACCGGCCGGCGCGGAATCCCTACTTCAAGAAGTTCTCCACCCGGACGATGCGGCCGGTCGTCGATTTCGACAAGTGCATCAAGTGCACGCTGTGCTGGCTGCAGTGCCCCGATTCGTGCTTCGACGTCATGCCGGACGGGACATACGACCTGAACGCCGAGTCCTGCTGCGGCTGCGGGGTCTGCGAGGCGGTCTGCCCGGTTGACCAGTGCATCACCATGGTCAACGAGGCGGCCTTTGACAACAACAAGAGCCAGTGGGAACAGTTCAAGCAAGACAAGGTCGCCTACAAAGCCTGGGTGGAATCGAAGATCAAGGTTCGATCCGAGCGGTCGCACGGGTTCCGCTACCGGGGGCTGTACGAGGAGCAGGTGTCGAAACAGGGCGCCGGGACACAGGGGGGTGAGGACTAATGGATGCGGCGACCGCGGTCCGGATCGCAGAGGCCGAGCAAGAGGCGCTGATCAGCGGAAGCGAGGCGGTCGCGGTGGCCACCAGGCTCGCGGATGTGGATGTGCTGACCGCGTATCCCATCCGTCCGTACGATACGTTGATGCAGTACGTGGCCAAACAGATCGCCGAAGGCGAGCAGGATGCCGAGTACATTGTCGCCGAGAGTGAGCACAGTCAGTTCGAGATCGCCAAGCACGCCGAGGCCGTCGGCGCCCGGGCGATGTGCGGTTCGAGCGGAGTGGGCTGGTGCTACGCGTTTGAAGCGATCGCCGTGACCCCGGCTCTGCGCCTCCCCTTGCTGGCGATGGTGGGGAATCGGGCGCTGGACGATCCCGGAGCATTCGGGACGGAGCACAACGATGCGCTTGCCGCCCGTGACCTTGGGTGGATGCACGTCTGGGTGGACACCGCCCAGGAAGCGCTCGACACCACGTTGCTCGCCTATCGAATCGCCGAGGACCGCCGCGTTTTCCTGCCGTGCGCGATCAGCACAGACGGGGCGTTCCTCACCCACTCCCAGTCGCTGGTGAAGATCCCCCCCAAGACTTGGGTCGACGAGTTCCTGCCTCCCTACAACCGGGGGGACCTTCGCTTTCACCCCGACAACCCGATCACCATCGCCCCCCAGGTGAACGAGGACTGGCTGATGGAGATCCGGCGGCAGACCGATCAGGCGATGCGGAACGCTCGGGGGGTCATCGAGGAGGCGTACAAGGACTTCCGCCGGATTTTTGGTCGCGGGGACGGCAACCCGTTCTTCGAGGAGTACCGCACCGACGACGCCGAAGTTGTCCTGGTCGGCATGGGGACGCTGTCCATGCCGGTGAAAGTCGTGGTTCGGAAGCTGCGCGAGCAGGGACAGAAGGTCGGGTTCGTGCGCATCCGCTGGTTCCGCCCGTTCGACTACGAACGGCTCGGGACCCTCTTGTCGCGGTTCAAGGCGGTCGGCGTGATCGATCGGGACTTTTCCATGGGCTCCCCGTTCAACAGTGGGGTGCTCGCAAACGAGGTCCGGGCGACGCTGTACAACCAGCCGAAGCGCCCGCCCGTCGTCAGCTTCATCATCGGGCTCGGCGGCCGCGAGGTCACGATTCCCGGCGTCCGGGAGATGATCGACCACACCCGCAAGGCGGCGGAGGCCGGCAAGGCGCCGTCGGACACCCTGTGGATCGGCGTGCGAACCTAGGAGGCGATGAGCGATGGATACCCCTGAGATCGCGATGGTGGACGCACCGGTTCCCGTCCTGGAGCCCATCAAGGGCGTCAAGAAGGCACCGCTGGAGGAGTATTTCACGTCGGGCCACCGCACCTGCCAGGGCTGCGAGTCCGCCCTGGTCATGAAGCTGATGGTGAAGGCCGCTGGGCCCCGCACCGTGGTCCTCGGCAGCACGGGGTGCATGTACGTCGCGAACACGACCTACTACAGCACCTCATGGGTCGTGCCCTGGATGCACACCCAACTTGGTTCCTCGGGTTCGGCGGCGGTAGGAACGGCCGCGGCCTTCAGAGCCCTGATGCGCAAGGGCAAGATCAAGCGGGAGCCGATCAACGTGATCTCCTTCTGCGGTGACGGGGGCGGCGCCGACATGGGGCTGTCGGCGATCTCCGGCGCCCTGCAGCATATGGACTACAATCACCTGATTCTCTTGTACGATAACGAGTCGTACGCGAACACCGACATTCAGGCGTCGGGCAGCACGCCGTATGGGGCAGTCACGACGTTCAGCCCGTCCGGCAAGGTCAAGCGGATCCTCCACAAGCGCTGGAAGAAGAACATGGCGGCGATGCTTGCCGCCGGCCACCCGGAATGCCGGTACATCGGCACGGTCTGCGCCAGCTACGCCGTGGACTTCATGAACCGGGTGCGGAAGGCGCTCAGCATCGGCGGGCCGACCTTCATCCACTCCATCGACCCGTGCCCCAAAGGGTGGGACTACGATCCGATGCTCTCCCATGAACTGGGCGAGCTCGCGGTGCTGACCGGCATCTGGCCCCTATACGACGTGGAGAACCACAAACTCCGTCTGTACGGGAAGAGCCGGGCAATCGTGGAGGGTCGGCAGAAGCGGCTCCCGGTGCGGGACTACCTGCTGAAGCAGGGTCGGTTCGCCCACTTCACCAACGACGACATCGACTACTTCCAGGCAAAGATCGACGACATGTGGACGAAGTGGTTGATCCCCGGCGTACTGCCGTTTTCGACGGATCTGTTGAACGAGAAGGCGCCGGCCTAGCGGCGGGGGGATCGATCGGCCGGTCTTCTGGACGGCAGCACAATTCCATAGCAGGCGCAGCGTGGCTTCGCGATTCGAGGACGCGAGGTGACGATGTGAGGCAGTGGGGCTTCCTCTTGATGTCAGCCGATTCTGGCAGCGGGGGGGAGCCTCGTGCATTTGCGGGTCGAAACCCTCCCCATCGGCATGTCCGGGGGGCGACACGCCCCGCGGGAGCCGCGATCGGGCGGGTCGAAGAGGCGCACACGCCGGGATAGGGCAGCGATCGACAGGGGTGAGGGTATGGACACGATCCTCTTGGGTGTCGGATTTGGGGTGGTGACGGGCGCGATCCTGGCCCTCTCCTCCGTCGCGTTCACGCTGCAGTATGCGGTCAGCAGCATCCCCAACCTCGCGCACGGAGAGCTCTTGACCTACGGGGCGTATGCCGCCTATGTGACACAGCGCTACACGCACAATCTGGGCGCCGCCGCACTCGTGGCGGCACTCACCGGGGGCGTGGTCGCCTGGTCCATGAACGCCGGGATGATCGAGCCCTTTGTCCGCGCGCGTGTCAAGCGCATCGCGATCTTCATCGCCACCCTCGGCGTCTCTCTCATTCTGCAGAACCTCATCCTACTGATCTTCGGGGGCGCCAACATCGCCTATACCATGCCGCAGACTGCGTCACACAACATCGGTCCGTTCATCATGACGACGCGCGACGAGGAGATCATCGTCGCGGCGTTTGTCATGATGGGCGTGCTCTACGCGATGCTGCAGTACACGCGGTTCGGCAAGTCGCTCCGGGCCGTCGCCGAGAACCGCGAGCTCGCCCGGGTGTCCGGCATCGACGCCCATCGCGTCGTGCAGTTCACGTGGTTCCTCGCGGGCCTGGTCGCCGGGTTCGCCGGGTTCATCCTGGCGGTCAGCGTCGGCACGCTGACCCCCAGCTTCGGCTTCACATTCCTGCTGGTCACGGTGACGGCGGCGGTCGCCGGGGGGTTGGGCAAGCCCTACGGCGCCATGGCCGCGGCGCTCGTCCTCGGGCTGGCGATGGAGATCAGCGCCATCTACATCGACGCGGCCTACAAGCTCGCGATCGCCTTCGGCATGTTGATCCTCGTCCTGCTCTTTCGCCCTGACGGGTTGTTCACCAGCAAGATGGCGGGGACCGTCGAATGATCCAGTACATCGCCTCGATCGCCACAGAGGGCGCCGTCTTCTCCATCATGGCGCTCGGGCTGAACGTGATCTGGGGGTGGGCGGGTGATTTCGACATCGCATTCTACGGGTACGTCGCGATCGGCGTGTACATGGCGATGGTCACGACGATCGGCCGCCTCCCACCGCCGGACCAGTACATCTTCGGATGGCACCTCCCGTTCCTGCTGGCCCTCCTAGTGGCCACGGTCAGCGCGGCCCTGCTGGCGCTCCTGGTCGGCGCCGTTGCCCTGCGCAAGCTGCGGGCCACCTACTATGCCATCACGACGCTGAGCGCCGTCTTAATGCTCCAGATCTTCATCGGCAACTATACCCCGCTCTTTAACGGGTACAACGGGCTGTATGGCATGGATCAGCCGTTCAACGGTGTGCTTAACCTCTCGCCCGAGGTGTATCCTTTCTTCTTCCTGGCGTTCTGCGTCGCCGTCCTGCTGATCGTGTACTTCATCCTCGAGCGCCTCTCCACCAGCCCATTCGGACGCGCCCTGCGCGCGATCAGGGAGGAAGAGCGGGCCGCCGCCGCCTTTGGCCGAAACATCTACGCGCTGAAACTCAAGGCCTATGTGATCGGCGCGGCGGTGGGGGGGCTGGGGGGAGGTCTGTTCGCCGCCTATCTCGGCGCGTTCAACCCCACGGCGTGGTCGCCGATTGAGACCCTGCTCCTCTACGCGGCCATCTTCGTGGGGGGAAGTGGCAATACCCGTGGGGTGATCCTGGGGGTGTTCTTGGTCAGCGTCCTGTTCCAGGAGATCACGCGCTTTCTGCCCAGTGTGGGGGGGAATGCCAGTTTCGCCCCTGCGGTGCGGATGATTCTGGTCGGCGCGATGATCCTCGTCACGATGCGCTACCGCATCCAGGGACTGTTGCCGGAACCGCGTTCCAAAGACGCCGTCGCCGAAAAGGTGGCGGCGAAACAGTATGCCAGAAGGGGGAGCGCCGCTGACTGACTCCCGGCAAGACCTACTCGAGGTGCGCGGGCTGTCCAAGAGCTTCGGCGGCGTGCAGGCCGTCCACGACTGTACCTTCACGGTCCCGGAGCGAAAGGTGACCGGATTCATCGGACCCAATGGCGCCGGCAAGAGCACGGCGATCGATCTCGTCACGGGCTTCAAGACGCCCGACGCCGGGATGGTGCGCTTTGCCGGTCAAGACATCCGGGGGTGGGCGCCGCACCGAATTTCCCGGTTAGGCATGATCCGCACCTTCCAGTTGCCCAAAGAGTGGCCCGGGCTCACGGTGATGGAGAACATGCTCTTGGCCGCTCCCGAAGGCGGACGCGATGCCGTCTGGCGCGCGTTGTTGGCCCCCGGCCCTCTGCGTCGGGCCGAGCACGAGGACCGGGCGCGGTCGCGTGCCATCCTCGAGGAGTTCGGGTTGATCGCGTTGCGCGATCACTTGGCGGGTGACCTCAGCGGTGGGCAGAAGCGCCTGCTCGAGTTCGCCCGAATCGCCCTGGCCCGACCCCGCCTCGTGATTCTCGACGAGCCGATGGGAGGGGTCAACCCGGTGCTGGGGGCACGCATGGGGGACGCGATCGCGAGCCTGGTGGCCGGCGGGGTGACGGTGCTCATTGTAGAGCACAACCTCCCCTTTATCGAGCGAGTGTGCGATACCGTCATCGTCATGGCGCTCGGCACCGTGATCGCCACGGGACCGTATGCCTCGCTGCGCTCCAACCGCGCCGTGGTCGATGCCTACTTGGGCGACGAGGTGACCGCCAGTGCCTGACCCTGCGGTGCTCACGGTCAGCGGGTTGACGGCGGGGTATGGCGGTCCGCCCATCATCGAGGGCGTCGAGATGCGGGCGGAGCGCGGGAAGATCACCGCGCTGGTCGGCCCGAACGGGGCGGGGAAGTCCACGCTGCTGAAGGCGCTGTCCGGGTTGATCAGGCCGAGCGGCGGCCGGGTGCTCCTCGGCGGCGACGACGTGACGGGGCAGTCCCCGGAGAGGCTGGTCCGCAAGGGCATCGCCTACGTGCCTCAGGTCGCCAACGTGTTTCCCGGGCTGACGGTGCTCGAAAACCTTGAGATGGGCGGCTACGTGCGTCCCTCCGGGGTGCGGGCACGTGCCGAAGAACTCTGCCGGTTGTTTCCCGACCTGAAGGTGGCGGTGCATCGGCCGGCGCGAACGCTGAGCGGCGGTCAGCGCAGCATGCTCGCCATGGCGCGGGGTCTCATGGTCAACCCCGCCGTGCTGTTGCTCGACGAGCCGAGTGCCGGCCTGTCCCCGATCTTCCAGGCCACCGTCTGGGAGCAGATCCGGAAGGTGCGAGAGACCGGGGTCGCCGTCGTGGTGGTCGAGCAGAACACCCGCCGCACCCTCAAACATGCCGATTGGGCGTACGTGATGGCGCTGGGGAAAAACCGCCTGGAAGGATCGGGGAAGGATCTGCTCCAGGACGAGGAGGTGGTCAACCTTTACATCGGGCGGCTTTCGTGAAGGGCATCGGCGCGGGAGGGACCCTTCCGAAAGGGAATCTTCGCTTTCACGGTCGGCAGGACCAGGTCAGGACGATCATTTCAGCATCAAGAAGGGGGCGGACGTATGACCGGACGGCACCCGGTTCGAATGGTGATCGCGGTCGGCTGCATCGCTGCCGTCGCTTGTTTGCTGGCATATGCGCCGGGCACGGCGGCGTTTACTGGCTCACCCGTACACATCGGCATGCTCGGGCCATTTACAGGGCCCCGCTCCGATTTGGGAGCCGCCATTATCCAAGGCACGAAAGTGGCGCAGGCGGCCATCAATGACGCCGGCGGCGTCCTCGGTCGCGAGCTCACGCTCGACTCGGCCGACACGATCGGCGACGCGGCGGACGCGGTGCCGGCCATCAACAAGCTGATCGGCGCCGGTCACGTTGTGGCGATCATCGGTCCCGAGACCGCGGAATACTTTGCGGTCCGTCCCATCTTCACCCGCAGCAAGATCCCCGATGAGATGCAGGGAGGGGACGTCTCGCTCGACCACGAGCCCAATGCCTTCTTCTGGCGGGACAGCCCATCGGACTCGGTGCTCAGTGTGGCCATGGCGCTGTACGCCTGGAAGCTGGGCTATAAGACGGCGGCGACGATGATGTATACGGAAGAATCCGCGCAGACCCTCAAACCTCCCCTGATCAAGACGTTTCAGAAGCTCGGGGGGAAGATCGTTGCCGACGTGAACATTCAAGGGGGGCAGACCTCCTATCGGTCGGAGGTGCTCAAGCTGATCAGCGCCCACCCGCAGGTGATCTTTACCCAGACCGACCCGGCCACCGCCGCCGTCCTCTTCGCCAACTTCAAACAACTGAACAACCTGGCGATTCCCTTCATCGGTACCGACCTCACCGGTGGGGACGATTACCTGAAGGCGGTCACGTATGCCGCGGCCCACGACCACCTGATCTCGGTGTACGGGACCTCGGTGACCGGCAAGGGCAATGACGTCTTTGCAAAGTACTACGGCAAGCTCTATCCCGGGAAGGAACCCCTGGCGAACGCCAACTATGCCTACGACGCCGCGGTGAGCGTGGCGCTGGCCATCGATAAGGCGGGATCCACCGACGGCGCGAAAATCAATGCCGCCATGATATCGGTGACGAACCCGCCGGGGACGAAATGCTACGCGTACGCCGATTGCTTGAAGCTGCTCAAGGCGGGCTCGAAGATCAACTACGAGGGCGCCAGCGGCTCCCTTGATTACAACAAGTTCCACAACGTCTTCGGCCCGTACGGAGCGTTCCGGGTCGATATGCAGGGGAAAGAGCAGCAGATCACGCTCATGTCCGAAGCGGATCTGGCCAAGGCCGCCCCGTAAGGTCACCGATCGCCGCGCGGCGGCGGGAACGGCAGGGTGCTCTTCCAGCCGAGGGCGCCCTGCCTCTCCGCCGCGCATCTCGACGTCCGTCGGCGGAGGTGTCCGTGGTGCGCCGGCCTCCCGGAGGGGGTGTTCCTCGCGACCTGCAGCATTCGGGGAGCGCGGGCTCGCGGGGGATGGAGGTAGCGCGATGAGTCTGGTCGTCGATGTGCACATTCAGACCGGGATTCCCGGGGAACGGCTCGATCCCTATGCGCACTCCCGACTGCGTCGAACGATGGAGACGCGGGCGTTCAACTTCGACGGCTCGCGCCCGGGGCGCCCCGGGTCCGGCCCCAGCCTCGTGGAGCGGATGGACGAGGCGGGCATCGACGTGGCCTGCCTGATGTCGGGCGACTACAATCGCGTCCTCCCCGGGTCAATCGAGTCCTACGAGGCTCCCAACGATTATTTGGCGAGCGTCGTCGCCGAACACCCCGACCGCCTCGTGGGCACTTCTAGCATCGACCCGATCACGGACTCGGATGCGGCCACAAAAGAGATCCGGCGGTGTGTCACAAAACATGGCTTCCGTGCCGTGAAGCTCTACCCCACGTTCCAGGACTGGGATCCGCGGGATGAACGCATCTACCCCCTCTATCGGACGTGTATCGAGATGGACGTCGTCGTGCAGATGCACATGGGATGGACGCCGGTCAAGACCGCTCCCATGGAGTTCCAGCGGCCCTGGCTGCTGGACGAGGTGGGGCGAACGTTTCCCGAGTTGACCCTGGTGATCAATCACCTGGCCTATCCATACGTCGAGGAGTGCACGTGCCTGATTGCGCGGCACGAGAACTTCTACTGTGACATCTCCTCCTGGGCGTTCTTCCATCCGTCGAAGATCCTACGGATGCTCGTGGACTTTGGCTCGCTCTGCTCCTTCGACAAGATGCTGTACGGATCCACCAATCCGTTCCTGAACACCTATCCCGGGGTGGTGCGCTCTCTCGGCGCGCTCGCCGATCGGTACGGCCTGCCGAGCATCCCCGACGAGGCCATGCGCAAGATCATGGGGGAGAACGCCTGCCGCCTGTGGAAGATCGACGCGAAGAGGATGGGGCGGGCCCCGCAGCGCCGCTGAGACCCTCCGCGCAGAAGGGACGCGCCCGGCCTCGAAGCTCTGTCGTAGATCAGCGATCCTGTCCCCTTAATACTACAACGAGACTTTAGTCCGCCGGCCATGATATACTGCCGCCAAAGTCATCGCCGCACACGTCGCAGCAGGAGTCGCAGCCATGTCGCGGACGGCGCTTCCCCCGCTGATCGCTCCCCCGGAGTGCAATTTGGCCGCACGCGATGTCGAAGGGCTACTGGACGAGTTACGGGCCTATCATGCGCATTTCAGCCCGCTCTTGGCGCGTCGAGCGCAGCGCAACTGGGGCTTGCAGTACCTCCAGGGCTTGCTCTCGGACCTGCCGCGAAATCCATTGAACCCATGGCGCTGGCCTTGCCCGAGGGGAACGTGCGCGCCATGCAGCAGTTTATTGGCGCGGGGGCCTGGGATGATCCGGCCATCCTCGCGGCCCACCAGCGCTTGGTGGCGGAGACCCTGGGGGACTCGGACGGGGTCCTGATCGTGGAGGGGAGCGATTTTCCCAAGAAGGGCACTGCCTCAGTCGGCGTTGCGCGGCAGTATTGTGGGGCGCTAGGCAAGGTGGCGAATTGCCAAGCCGGAGTCGTTCTGGCCTATGTGCGCCGCACAGGCTACACGCTGCTCGACCACCGGCTCTCCCTTCCGCAGGCCTGGTTCACCCCGGCCTCTCGTCCGCGGCGGCGGCGCTGGGGGGTGCCTGCCAACGTGGCCTTTCGCACGGCATCGGCGCGGGCCTGGGAGATGATTACGGCAGTTCACACCGCCGGGGTCCTCCCCATCGGATGGGTCACCTTCGATGAAGGGTGTGGCCAAAACCCCGGCTTTTGGGCCTCCTGAGAAGAGGCGGGGCTCCGGTATCTTGCCGAGGTGCCGTGCCTGACGCGGGTCTGGCGGCGCCCACCCGCGAGCGTGCTGCCCCCCGGAGCAGGCCGTGGGCGTCCTCGCAAGTACGCGGGCGTGGCCGTCGGCACGCCCCATCCGCAGCGCGTAGACGAGGTGGCCCGCCGTCTCTCGCCGGCGGCGTGGCGAGAGTATGCGATGAAAGATGGCGCCAAGGGCGTGATCCGGGCGGCGTTCGCCTTCGTGCGGATCCATCCCGCCCGGAATCGAGTGCCGGGCCCAGAAAGCTGGTTGGTCCTGCGCCGGCCCCTGGCCAAACGTTCCGAGCTGAAATACTACCTGAGCAATGCCCCGGCGACCACGCCCCCAGGGCCGCTGGGGTGGCTGAGCGGGCGGCGCTGGCCGGTCGAGCGCGCGTTTCAGGAATGCAACGGGCGAGTTAG
Source organism: bacterium (assembly GCA_035279545.1). Classification (GTDB taxonomy): domain Bacteria; phylum Sysuimicrobiota; class Sysuimicrobiia; order Sysuimicrobiales; family Segetimicrobiaceae; genus Segetimicrobium. The sequence continues at coordinate 32,592 of DATEHM010000255.1, forward strand.
GCATGGATCACTACGAGACCCGCACGTGGCGGGGCTGGCCCCATCATCAGACGCTCACCATTCTGGCGCATCACTTTCTGGTCCGCCTCCGCCTGCGGCTTAAAAAAACCGTGCTCACCGCGCCGCAAGTGTGTCTGCTCCTCAGCGCCGTGCTCCCGCGTCGCCGCTTCGATCCGATCGCGGCCATCGCCCTGGTCCGCCGTCTTCAACGCCAGAACTACGCGGCCTACCGATCCCACCATAAACGCTACCTACGGCACCGGCGGCGAAAATGCTAAAGTCTCGTTGTAGTATTAGGGGGTGACAGAATCACGGAGCTATTACACTCGGCCTCGAAGCTCTTGACACCTCCTTCTTCGAATGTTATTAGAAGAGGAGAAGTCGCCGATGCGCATCCCACATCTTCCCCGCCAGTGCATCTGTCCCCAGCGGAGGCCGCACTAGCCTTCGACGGGGGAGGTCATCACCGCCCGCTCTCCTCGTCGACATCGAATCCGCAGCGTGGCCTCCGCGATTCCAACAGCGCCAGCGTGCGGTGTATTCCAGCGATGCGTGAGGAGGGAGAGCCATGCCGGAGGCGTACGCGCACCCCGATACCCTGGTGGACACAGGGTGGTTGAGCGAGCACCTGAACGATCCCACGGTCCGAGTCGTTGAGGTCTCAGAGGACCTGACCCTGTACGGCCAGGGGCACATCCCCGGGGCCGGCCACTTCAACTGGCAGACGCAGTTGCAGGACCCGGTCCGGCGGGACTGGGTGAGCAAGGCGCAGTTCGAGCAGTTGCTGGGGGCGCAGGGGGTCGGGAACGACACGACGGTGGTCTTGTACGGTGACAAGAACAATTGGTTCGCGACCTACACGTTCTGGCTGTTCAAGATCTACGGGGCGGAGCGCGTGAAGATCCTCAACGGGGGGCGGGGCAAATGGATCGCCGAGGGCCGCCCGTTGACCACCGAGGTCCCCGCCTTCCCGCGGGCGGCGTTCCGGGCGCGGGAGGCGGATCTCAGCATCCGGGCGTTTCGGGATCAGGTCCTAGAGCGTTTCGGCAAACCGACCGTCGCGTTGGTGGACGTGCGGTCACCCCAGGAGTTCGCCGGGGAGCTCATTGCGATGCCTGCCTACCCGCAGGAGGGGGCGCAACGGGGCGGCCACATTCCCACCGCGCAAAACATCTCCTGGACCCAGAACGTGCGCGATGACGGGACCTTTAAGGCGGCAGACGAACTGCGGGCGCTGTATCAAGGGAAGGGGATCACTCCCGACAAGGAAGTCATCGCCTACTGTCGGATCGGCGAGCGCTCGTCGCATACCTGGTTCACCCTGAAGTACCTGCTGGGCTACCCCACCGTCCGCAACTACGACGGATCGTGGACCGAATGGGGAAGTCTCGTCGGCGTGCCGATCGAGAAGCCCACCCGGAAGGAGTGATCGCGCGGCCGCGCGGTCTACGTTTGACGGTTCCGCCAGACGCGTGCTAGAATGGCCGGCGAGACGATGAAGGCTCCCTTGCCCGGGCGCCGGTCGGAGGGAGCGCGTAGTGTTCCGGGAGCCTCCCGTCCCGTGGGGACGCGGAGGCTCCCGGCCTGAATGGGAGGCGTGGTGATATGGCCCAGCCCTCGGCGTCCCAGCCTTCCGAGGAGAGCGGGTTCGTCAAGGAGATCCCCTCCAAGGAGCGCCTGGCGGACTGGTACACCGCCGTCATCCTCAAGGCGGAACTCGCGGACTACTATCCGGTCCGAGGATGTACGGTCATCCGGCCGTACGGATACACGATCTGGGAGCTCATGCAGCAGGGGCTCGACCGGCGGTTCAAAGCCACGGGGCACATGAATGCGTATTTCCCCTTGTTCATCCCGCAGAGCTTTCTCCAACGCGAGGCCGAGCACGTGGAGAAGTTTGCCCCGGAGGTGGCCTGGGTGACCCGCGGCGGCGGGGAGGAGCTTGCGGAGCCGCTGGCGGTCCGGCCGACGTCGGAGACCGCGATCGGCCACATGTACGCCCGCTGGATCCGGTCGTACCGGGACCTGCCGGTGCTGATCAACCAGTGGTGTAACGTCGTCCGCTGGGAGAAGGCCACCCGCCCGTTTCTCCGGACGATGGAGTTTCTGTGGCAGGAGGGTCACACCGCGCACCGGACCGGCGAGGAGGCCGAGGCCGAGGCGCGCCAGATGCTCGAGGTGTACCGGGATTTCGTGGAAACCGATCTGGCGATCCCGGTGCTGGGGGGGCGGAAGCCGGAGAGCGAGAAGTTCCCGGGCGCGCTGCACACGTACACGATCGAGGCGCTGATGCCGGACGGTCAGGCATTGCAGTCCGGGACCTCGCACAACCTCGGCCAGAACTTTGCCCGCGTCTTTAATATCAAATTCCTCGACAGCGACAACACCGAAAAGTTCGTCTTCACCACATCGTGGGGGCTGAGCTGGCGGATGGTGGGCGGGCTGATCATGGTGCACGGGGATGACCGGGGCCTCGTGCTGCCTCCCCGGGTGGCCCCCATCCAGGCGGTGGTCGTGCCGATCCTTGCCGGCAAGGCGCGGGATGACGTGCTGGCCGGGGCGCGGGCGGTGGTGGAGCGCCTGCGGCCGCTCGTGCGGGTCCGCCTTGACGAGCGGGTCGAGGTGACCCCCGGGTGGAAGTTCAACGATTGGGAGATGCGGGGTGTCCCGCTGCGGATCGAATTGGGGCCCCGCGATCTGGCCCAGCAGCAGGCCGTGTTGATTCCGCGCGTCGGGGGTGGTCGTCGATCGGTGCCGCTCGAGGGACTCGTCGAGGCGGTCACCTCGGCGCTCGACGAGGTGCAGCGGGCGCTGTTCCAGCAGGCGAAGGCCTACCTGGACAGCCACAACGTGCTGGCATCGACCGTCGACGACCTCGTCGCCGCGATCGCGGCGCGGAAGGGATTCGTGCGGATCGGGTGGTGCGGAGGGGAGACGTGTGAGCAGCTCCTGCGCCGAGAAAGCGGGGCGTCGCCGAGACTGATCGCGGAGGTCCCCCCCACGGGAAACTGCCCCGCGTGCGGAACGGCGGCACGGCACGTCGTCTACTACGCGCGCGCCTACTGAGCCCTCATGCATGCCCCGCGCGGCCCCGCTCATCCCAATCGGTTCCCACTGGTGGCAGTTCTCGCGGGCGGTCTCCTGATCGCGTCGGGCATCGCGCTGGTGCTCGTGCCCCGGCTTGCCCCGACGGGCCCCCGCGGAACCTTCGGGGGGGAGCAATCCAACGAGCGGCTTCCCCCGGTGGGACGTCCGGCGCCAGACTTCTCGGTCCCGCTGCTCTCGGGTGGAACGCTGAGCCTCCACAATCTGCGGGGCAAGCCGGTCCTCTTGAACTTCTGGGCGTCCTGGTGCGAGCCGTGTCGCGCGGAGATGCCCCTCCTCGTGCGTCTCCATCGGACCTTTGGGCCGCGAGGCGTCGAGTTCGTCGGCATCGACACCGAGGACAAACCCGCGGAGGCGCGCAGGTTCCTCGCCCAGTACCACGTGGACTACACGATCGCGTGGGTGGCGGATGAGCGATTGATGGACGCCTACGCGATCCCCGGCCTCCCCACGACGGTGTTTATCGCGCCCAGCGGGATCGTGCAGGGAAAGGTGGTCGGGGGGTTCGTCGGGCCGGACGGTGAGCGGGCGCTGGCTGGACGGCTTGATCGTCTGCTCGGGTCCGCCCCGCACTGAACGCAGGGAAATCGGGCGCGCCCGTGTAACTTGGATCTGTCCCGCAGTAGGATCCGTCGAACGCGTGAATCCTCGTTTGCGGTTCGGGGGTGATAAATGTCGTCTTCCATGCGGTTGGCCGGGGCGGTGCTGGCGGCGTGCCTCGGCCTCGCCGGTTGCACCGGCAGGGATATTCTGGCGATGCGCAGCCATCCCGCGCCCCCGCAAACCGCGGCGGTCACCGCGCCCGCGGCCCCCTTCAAGGGGCCGGCGATCTCCGCGACGACCACCTACCCGAAGGATGAAAACGCGCCGCGCCCGGCGCCCCCGGCGGAGTTTGCCTCGTTGAAGAACCCGCTCGCGGCGACGGCGGATAACATCGCGAAGGGGAAGGCCATCTTCGACGCCAATTGTGCGATCTGCCACGGGACCACCGGACAGGGCAACGGGGGAGCCGCGGCGTCGCTCAACCCCAAGCCGGCCAACTTCACGACCGCGATTCATACCCGGCTGCCCGACGGGTACTGGTTCTGGCGGATCTCAAAGGGCGGCAGCGTGCCGCCGTTCAGCGCGGCCAGTTCGGCGATGCCGCCGTGGGAGACGAGCCTCAGCGCCCAGCAGCGGTGGGAGATCATTCTGTTCGAGCACACGTTCTCGCGGCACCCGTGACCGCCGGGCCCGCTGACCCACGGCCGGTGGGGTCCGCCACCGAACGGGTACGAGCCGCCCTCGCCGACAGGCAGATCGACGCCGAGATCGTCGAGTTCCCTGAGAGCACCCGTACCGCTGTGGAGGCGGCGCGCGCGGTCGGGGCCACGGTCGCACAGATCGTGAAGTCGTTGGTGTTCATGGCCGACGGCCGCCCGGTGCTCGTGCTCGCCGCCGGCGCCAACCGCGTGGACCTGCGCAAGCTGGCCCGCCTCGCCGGCGCCGCCCACGTGGAAAAGGCCACGGCCGAGGCGACCCGGTCGGCAACCGGGTTCAGCATCGGCGGCGTCCCCCCCGTCGGACACGCGACCCCCCTCCCGGTGTTTCTCGACGAGACGTTGTTGCACCACGAGGTCGTCTACGCCGCCGCGGGAACCCCCCATGCGGTGTTCGCGATCACCCCGCAGGCGCTGGTTCGCGCGACCCAGGGCGTGGTGGGCGATCTCGCGGAAGCCCTCGAGCCGCGCTGAGCGGCGCCCCCCGTCCGGCCGCGCAGCCTTGGGCCGATCTCACCGGCGCCGGCCACGCTCGATGGGGGGCGCTTGACCCGTCCGAAAACCCCATGCTATGCTTGCTTTTGCCTTCGGGGCAGGGTGAGCCGGCGTCCTCGCCGGCAATTCCCGATCGGCGGTACAGCCCGCGAGCCCGTTCGCACGTCGCAAACGGGCAGGATCTGGTGAGAGTCCAGAGCCGACGGTAGAGTCCGGATGAGAGAAGGCGCGGACCGGGGTCGACCCCGGTCCATAGGTGTGTTGCCCCGGAGGCGTCTGCCTGCGGGGTGTTTTTATTGGTCGTCGCGTCGGGACGGGATGAGGAGTACATGCGCGAGGCGCTTCGGCTGGCGCACTGTGGCGCGGGGACGGCGAGCCCCAACCCCATGGTGGGCGCCGTGGTCGTCTCCCAAGGCCGGATCGTGGGGCGGGGGTATCACCACCGGCCGGGCACCGCGCACGCCGAGGTCCTCGCGCTTCAGGAGGCCGGCTCGGCCGCCGGAGGCGCGACGCTGTACGTGACGCTGGAGCCCTGCGCGCACTCGGGCCGGACCGGCCCCTGCACCGAGGCGATCATCGGCGGGGGGATCCGCCGCGTTGTCGCCGCGATGGAGGATCCCGATCGCCAGGTGTGCGGCCGTGGGCTGCGCCGCCTGCGCGAGGCGGGGATCGAAACGGTCCTGGGGGTGGCCGAAGATGCCGCGCGCCACCTCAACGAGGCGTACGTCAAGCATCGCACCACCGGGCTGCCGTTTGTGACCGCCAAATGGGCCATGACCCTCGACGGCCGCATCGCCACCGGCACCGGGGACTCACGCTGGATCTCCGGCGAGGCCTCTCGCGGACTGGTCCACGAGGCGCGCGCCTCCACGGACGCGATCCTCGTCGGCATCGGCACCGTGCTGCGGGACGATCCTCGGCTGACGGCGCGCGGGCCGGCCCACCACCAGCCGGCCCGCATCGTCGTGGACAGCACGCTGCGCATTCCCCCAGCCGCCCGGGTGCTCACCCCGAACGGCGCGCCGGTGATCGTCGCCACGACCAGCCGCGCCCCGCAGGCGGCCCGGGCGGCGTTGGAGGCCCGAGGCGTCGACGTCTGGGTCGCCGATGGACTGGATCGGTGGGTCGACGTCAAGGCGATTCTTGCGGCGATGGGTCGGCGCGGGATGACCAGCGTGCTGGTCGAGGGGGGCGCCCGGATTCATGGGACCTTCATGGATGCCGGGCTGGTTGACAAGGTGGTGGTGTTTCTCGGACCCGTGATCGTCGGCGGAGCGGGCCCCGGCCCCGTCGCCGGGGCCGGGGCGGACACGATCGCCCGGGCTCTCCGTCTTGTGCGAACCGTGGTGCGCCAGGTTGATCAAGACGTGGTGATCGAGGGGTACCTGCCCGCCACGATCGGGCGGGAGGAGGATGTGCGGCGATGTTCACCGGGATCGTAGAGGGAACGGGGGTGGTGGGGACGGTGCGGCGGGGCCGCGACGCTCTTCGGCTGCGCGTCGAGGCCGGGGGCGCGCTCGCCGGGGTCCGGGTGGGGGACAGCATCGCGGTCAGCGGGACCTGCCTCACCGTCGCCGGGATCACCAACGGCGCCTTTGAAGTCGACGTGGTGGGTGAGACGCTCGCGCGGACGACGCTCGACCAGCTTCGGCCCGGAGATCTCGTGAACCTGGAGCGTCCCGTGGCGGTAGGCGGGCGCTTCGGCGGCCACATCGTCCAAGGACACGTCGACGGCGTCGGCCTCGTCCTGCGCTTGGATCGTCGGGGGGAAGCGGGGTGGCTCGAGATCGAGGCGCCGGCCCCCATCACCCGCTACGTCGTCCGGAAGGGCTCCATTGCGATCGACGGGGTCAGCCTCACCGTCGCCACCAGGGAGGGGAACCGGTTCACGGTGGCGCTGATCCCCCACACCTGTGCGGTGACGACGCTGGGCCGGATCGAGGCCGACGCGCGCGTGAACCTTGAGGTCGATATCCTGGCCAAGTACGTGGA
>DATEHM010000256.1:0-28483 GCA_035279545.1 bacterium
CAGGGGAGGGAGTTTCATCGTGGCCCGACGACGGTCGGCGTGAACGGTGTCACGGGAGGACATTCCTGCCGCGGCCGGTAAATCCCTCCGGGGCGATGCGGCTGTACACGATCGGACATTCCACGCGCACCCTCGACGACCTCGTCGAGGCGCTGCGGAGTTTCGGGATCCGGATGCTCGTCGATATCCGCACCGTTCCCCGATCGCGCCACACCCCGCAGTTCAATCGGGAGGAACTCGCCCGGCGCCTGCCGCGCTGGGGCATCCGCTACCGGCACCTCCCGGGCCTCGGTGGCCTCCGGAAACCGCGCCCCGACTCCGCGAACACGGCGTGGAGGAACGCGAGCTTCCGCGGGTTCGCGGACTACATGGGCACCCCTGAGTGCTCGGCGGCGCTCCAGGAGCTCCGAGCCCTGGCCGAGGAGGCCGGGCCGACGGCCGTGATGTGCGCCGAGGCGGTCCCGTGGCGGTGCCACCGATCGCTGGTCGCCGACGCCCTCACCGCGGGGGGCGACACGGTCTTCCACATCATGGGCGCCGCGAAGGCGCGCCGGCACACCCTGACGCCCTGGGCGCGGGTGGAGGGGGGTCGGGTCGTCTATCCGGACGATCCCCCCGAGCGGCATCGCGCCGTCGGGCCCCACCCGCGTCCCCCGCGGGCCCGGCCGCTGCGGCGGGGTCTCCGAGGGCCGGCGAAGTAGGCGCCGCTTCTATAGAAGAGAAGCGCGAGCCCATGACGCTTGAGCTGCGGCGGCAGGTGTTGGCGTACGTCGAGCGCCACAACACGCTCACCTTGGCCACGGAAGGCCCCGACGGACCGTGGGCCGCGGCGCTGTTCTACGTCAGCGACGGCTTCGACCTGTACTGGCTATCCGATCCCCGGACGAGGCACTCGCAGAACCTGAAGCGCACCGCCCGCGCGGCGGTCACCATCCAGGAAGATTATCGGGACTGGCGGACCATCCAGGGAGTCCAGATGGAAGGGAAGGCGGCATCGGTCGGGCCGCTGGCGGCGGCCGCCCGCCCGATGGACCTGTACGTTGCCAAGTACCCCTTTCTCGGCGACTGGCGGACCCCGCCCGAGGCCCTGGCGGGGGCGCTGGCCGCCGCCCGCGTCTACCGGTTCACGCCGAGCCGGGTGTTGTTCATCGACAACACCAAGGGGCTGGGCCACCGGCGCGAGGTCGAGCCCGGCAGCTAGCGCCGGGCCGCCGACGGGTCCCCCGCCCGCGCCGGACCGACTGCTACTTCCGGGGCGCTCCCCCCGCCTCGCTGACGACATCCCAGGTGTCCTTGGCCGCGTCCCAGCGGATGACGTAGGGCGTTCGCGTCCGAGAGGCCCCGCTGCGGATATTTGACAAAGGTGTGCAGGCCGTTGATGCCGGGGGCGGCCGTGAGCTGCGCGAGGGTGTCGCGGAGCTGCGTGGCCGTCATCCCGATCCCGAATTTCCTGAGGGCGGCCATGACGAGCTCCGTCGGATCCCACGTCAGCGTATGGGCGTTGTCGGGTTTGATGCCCGCGGCGCGGAACGCGCTGTAGAACGCGGTGATGCTGTCCTTGACCGCGCCGCCCGGGGGGGCGTCGAGGGCGTTCCAGGCGGCCGACGCGAAGTATAGATCCTTGGGCAGGAACGCCGCGAACTGCTCCATCTCGGCGTACGTCTGATTGCCGTCGGTCGTGTACACGGGGAAGTCGAACCCCACCGCCGCGATGCCCTTGAACCCCGTGGCGATGGGGGTCCCCGTGCGCCAGGCGATCACGGCCTGCGGATTGGCGGCCTTGATCTTCGTCATTTGGGAGATCACGCTGATGTCGGTGGTGTTGAAGTGCCAGCTCGTGATGAGTCCGCCGACGGCGATCTCAACCGCTTCGGGCATTCCACTCGGCCGGGCCCGGAGCTCCATGGGGATCCGCGGGCGCCGTCCTCAGAGGAGCCCCTCGCGCCGGCCCTTGGCGACGAAGAACTCCCACGTCTTCTGCATGATCCGGCGTTCCCAGAGGCTCGCGCCGACCCGTCGGGTTTCCTCTTCGGTGAACACGCGCGGCGTGCCCAGCACCGACGCCCAGAGCTGCTTCTTGGCGTTCTCCTCCATCCAGATCGAGGTCGTAAAGCAGGTCTCGATGTCCTCGCCGACGACCACGGCGCCGTGGCCGCGCAGCAGGACGGCGCGGGCCGTCCCAAGCGTGCGCGCCAGGGCATCGGCCCGCTCCGTGGTGCGGATGAGGTCCGGGTCGTCGTACACCGGCAGGCCCTTTTCGGGGAAGACGGCGCCGAGGATGAAGACGGGCACGAGCGGCCGCCCGGCGATGGAGAAGACCGTGGCCCACTGCGGGTGCAGGTGCGCGACCACACACACGTCCGGGCGCACGGCGTAGATGCGGGTGTGGATGGGGACCTCTGTCGGCGCGTCGCCCTCGCCGGGGAGCGGCCGCCCCTGGAGGTCCACCGTGACGATATCCGCTGCGGATACGGCGCTGCGGCTGGCCTGCCGGCCGTTGATCAACACGCGCTCCGTCCCCGGCAGACGAGCGCTCATGTGCCCGTGGAAATCCATCAACCCCTCGGCCACGAGGAGGCGAATGGCGGAGGCGAGTAGGGATTTCAGGGCGTCGGCGTCGGGCACGCTAGCGGCCGCTCCGCGCCAGCACCTCCGCCCAGCCGCGCAGGAGCGACTTACCCTTGGCGATCTGCTCCGCGGTGAAGAACTTCTCGAGGCCCACCCGCTGGATCGGGTACACCGGGCGTTGGAAATCCTTGTCGTATCCAAACGGGACCGTGGCATCGATCCCCATGCCGCCCTCGAAGCGGGTGTTCATCGCCGTCCACTGGCGGTCCCCCGCCGTCAGGCGCTCCTCGGGGATGAAGGTCTGGCCCGCACCGCCGGGGACCGGATTGAGGATGTCCGTCCTCGGGTTCACGCGGGTGGTGAGGCACCAGATGATCTCGTCCATGTTGTAGATGTCGACGTCATCATCGACGACGATGGCCAGGCGCATCCCCTGGCTGCACGCCATGGCCGCGACGAGGAAGTTGCGGACCATGCCGTCGTCGGTTTTGAGCCGCTTCTTCACCTGGATGATGCAGCCGCCCCAGTCGGTCATCGGGTACGGGATGTTCACGTCCTGGACGATGCCGGGCTGGAGCCGTTCGCAGAGTTCGAAGATCGCCGACTCGCGCACGGTGGTATCGATGTTGTGACAGTCGAGCATATGGACGCCGAGCAGGTAGAAGATCGGTTTGGTGGCGCGGCGGCGCATCGTGACGCCGGTGACGTGAAACGTCGGCGCGCGGTACGCCTTGCCCATGTAGCCCGCCCATTCCGGGTGGAACGGAAAGCGTCCCTGCTTGTCGGCCGCCTCGGCCTCGGCCGTCTCGTAGCGCTTGTCCCGCGGGTGGAGGTGGCCTTCCAGGACCAGCTCGCAGTCGGCCACGGCCCACGCGTCGACCGTCCGGGCCTTGACGATCCGGATCGGAAACCCCTGCACCGCGCCGGCCGCGCCCAACTCGTCGCCGCCGCGGGGGAGGATCACGTAGTCGAAACCGCCCCCGGCGATGAGGGTGGCCGCCGGCGGGAGGCCGAAGCACATCGTCAGCGGGATGGGCGTGTCATCGTGATAGTGCTCGGTGATGACCTGCCACATATGGGAGCCGGGCGCCGACTGGAACGTGCAGACGTGTCCCCAGCGGGCGTTCATGCGATTGTAGCCGATGTGGCTCCCGCCGTGGAAGTAGGGGCCGACGACGACGCTGTTGCCGCTGCCGATCGTTCGCTCCGATTCCAGCTCCGTGTGCCGGATCGCCACCACGTGCGTGTTGACGTCGAGATCGTCGACGACGACGTCCTCCTGGCAGGGAGCCTGATCCGACGGCACCTCAACGGGCGGCAGCGGGTGGGTCAGCGCGTGGGCCAGCTTGCGCGTCCGTTCCACCGGCGTCTCCCAGCCAAACATTCGATCGATGATGCCCATGTTGGCGAACAGATTGGTGACCGCCCGGGCGTGGGGGTAGCCTTTGACGTTCTTGAACAAGAGTGGGTAACTGCCGTCCAGCTGCTTCTGCACGCCGGTCACCTCGAGGTCCGGATCCACCGGCACGTCCGTGTCCAGGAGAAGCCCTTCCCGCCTGAGCCACTCCAGCGTGCCGCGAAGCGATTGGATACTGCGCTCGACCTTCACCGGGGCTGCCATCGGTTGTCCTCCCCTGATCCGTTTTGTGTGGCCTGGCGCAGTTACTCGATCACGCCGGCCGTGATCAGCCGTTCGATCTCCGCACGAGCGAGGCCCAGGATCTCGCCGTAGACCCGATCGTTGTGCTCGCCGAGGAGCGGGCTCCGGCGCAGCTCCGTCGGCGTCTCGGAGAGGATGAACGGCGGCGCCTCGTAGTGGAACTTCTCCAACTCGGGATGGGGGAGCTCCTGCCAGACCCGACGGTGCGCCAGCTGGGGATCGGCGAAGAGGTCGGACACGGTGCTGACGACGCCGGCGCTGACCCCAACGGCCTGCAGCCGCTCCATGACCTCGTGCCGCCCGAACTGACGCGTCCATCCGGCGATCAGCGCGTCGAGGTCGTCTTCGTGCGCCTTGCGCGCGGAGAGGGTGGCGAACCGCGGGTCGTCCATCCATTCGGGATGGCCGGCGGCGCGGCACAGCGCCCGCCATTCTTCCTCGGCGCAGACGGCGATGACGCACCAGCGGTCCTCCCCGCGGCAGGGGTAGGCGCCGTGCGGCGCGGCGTGCGGGCTGCGGTTCCCCTGTCGGGTCTGGACGCGGCCGGCCACCTCGTACTCGAGCAGGGCGGGGGCGACGAACTGCAGCCCCGTCTCGTATTGCGAGAGGTCGATGTGCTGTCCGGACCCGGTGCGGCGCCGGTCGTCCAGGGCCGCCATCACCGCGATCAGCCCGAAGCCCACCGCGACGAAATCGATGTAGGGGCCGAACAGCAGCATGGGCTCGCCGTGAGGCTCGCCGGTCAGATAGGTAAACCCGCTTTGGGACGTCAGCTGCGAGCCGAAGCCCCGCTGGCTCGACTTCGGCCCGGTCTGGCCCATGTTGCACGAGCTTAGGTAGATGATGGATGGGTTGATCTCCTGCACGGCCGCGTAGCCCAATCCGTTCCGCTCCATGACCCCGGGCACGAAGTTATCGATCAGGACGTCGGCCCAGGCGGCGAGGCGCCGGCCGAGCGCCACCCCATCGGGATGCTTCAGGTTCAGCGTGATGCCGAGCTTGTTGTTGTTGAACAACGCAAACGAGCCGGTGCGGTTCAGCCCCGGGATGTTGTCTTTGTAGGGCGGGTAGTGGACGCGGAAGCCGTCGGGGCGCGACCGCGATTCGACGCGGATGACCGTGGCCCCGTGCTCGCCCATGTGCTTGCCGATCATCGGGCCCGCCGCGAACACGGCGAACTCGACGACCTTCACCCCTGCAAGCGCCTGCGGTTGTCCGGGCATCTCGGCCCGTTCCTGGCTCGTGCCGCCCCCCACGCCTCCGGCCGGGGCGTCCGCCGGGCGGCGTCCCTCCCGGGAAGATGAGGCCATCAGGACCCTCTCGCGCTCGAGGGCGTCGCGGTCCTGCCGGGGGAGGCCCAACTCGGCGCCGTAGATTTCCGCGTTGTGCTCCCCGATCCTGGGGGCGCGCCGCGAGATCCCGCACCGCGCGGCCGAGAATTTGGCGAACGGCCCCGGGTACGTCACGGTGGCGTCCAGTTCCGGATGGTCCACCCGTTGCCAGAATCCCCGCGCCGCGAGCTGCGGGTCGTCGCGGATGTCCCGGGCGCTGGCGACCGGATACCCGAGGATGCTGCGCTTGACCGACTCGCGCGTAAACTCGGCTTTGGTACGATTCGCCAGGAACGCGACGAAGGGCTCTTCCAGCCGATCGATCTCTTCCTGCGTGCACGTGGCGACGTTGAACGTCCCCCAGTCCATGCGCGCGAGCCAGTCCGGAGCCTCGTGCCGCTCCGCCATCCACTGCACCATCGCCTCGTTGGAGCGCCTCCCGGCCTCGCCCCCGTAGAAGATGAAATTGATGTGGCCATCCTGACACCGATAGATCGCGCGCATGCGGGCGCCCGTGGTGCTGCGGCCGACGATGCTGCTCCCGCCGCGCTGGAGGTCCTGTCGCAGCAGGCTCCAGTACGCCGGGGCGTTCGCCAGCGCCCAGAGGAGGCTGTCCCGCATCGCCACGTCGACGTGCTGGCCGCGGCCGGTCGCCTGGCGGTAGTGATGCGCGATGAGCGTGCCGGCGGCCGCGTGCATCCCCGTCCACATCGCCGCCTGGGGGAGGGAGACGCGGAGCGGCGGGCGCCCCGGCGCCCCGACGAGCGCCATCAGCCCGCTCATGGCCATTGCGATCAGGTCCGACCCGCGGTAGCGGGCATAGGGGCCGCTCTGGCCGAAGGGCGTGATCGACGTGAAGACGAGCCGGGGGTTGGTTTCGTGCAGCGCGCGGTAGCCGAGGCCGCGGGCGTCCAGGTGGCCGGGGGGGAACGACTCGACGAGGAAGTCCGCCCGCTGCGCCAGCCCGCGCAGGAGGTCCTGCCCCCGGCCGGTCTCGAGGGCCAGGGTGATGCCGCGCTTGTTGGCGTTGTAGGCGAACCAGGCGAGGTTCTGCTCCGGATCCGGGTCGTCGCGGAAAAAGGGGCCCAGCTGCCGTCCCGGGTCCCCGCGGGGGGGCTCGATCTTGACGACATCCGCCCCCAGGTCGCCCAGAATCCGGCCGCACAGCCAGCCGCTGCGGTCGGTCAGGTCCAGGACGCGGTAGGGCGCCAGCACCCCTTGGTGGGGGGGCCGGGCGCCGGTGCCGGCTAGCGGCCGGTCCGTGCTGGCCATTTGGCGTTCGTGCCCCTGAGCGCCCGCGTCCGGCCGACACGCTCGGCGAAGTAGGTGAGGTGCTTGTGCATCAACTGTCGGGCCCGCTCCGCGTCGCGGGCCTTGATCGCGTTCAAGATGCTTTGGTGGTCGGCGATCGCCCGCCCGGCCATCGCCTCGGCCGGCAGGTGGGCCAGGGCTTCATAGAACGGGGTCCGGAACGAGTTGACCGTGAAGCGGAGGACCTCGTTCTTGGCGGCGCCCGCGAGCGCGATGTGGAAGGCGACACTGTGGGGCATGAAGCGGGGATCTCCCGCCTCGCGCCCGGCGCGGGCGTCCTCGATGGCCCGCGCCATCGCCGCGATGTCCACCGCGGTGGCGCGCTTTGCGGCAAGCGCGGCGACGTGCGGCTCCACGGCCAGCCGGGCCTCGGTCAATTCCCCGATGGTCACCTGCTGGAGGCGAAGCAAGGTCGTCAGCGACTCGCTGACCCGCTGGGCGGTCGGCCTGGCCACGAAGGCCCCGCCGCGCGCCCCGACCCTGATCTCGATCAGCCCCTCGGATTCGAGCACGCGGAGCGCGTCGCGGACGGTGATGCGGCTCAGCGCGAACTGCTCGGCGAGGTCCTTCTCAGACGGGAGCTGATCCCCCGCCGCGAGTTGGCTGTCGAAGATGCGCGCCTTGATCTGCTGGACGATCCCGGCCGAGGCGCGGGCGGGGCGGATGGGGCGGAAGGCCTTCGCGGTCTCCACGGCAGCGGCTCGCCGGCTCCCTTTGCTCAAATTATATAATGATTATATATTTAGCCCGCTCGCTGTCAAGGAAATCTGCTCGCCGCGCCGTTCAGGGCCGGGGTGGCGCGGGAGGGCGCTCGGCGCGCGGCCGCAGGATTGGCCGGAGGTGCCGCCGAAGGGCGGATGGACGTTCCTCGGTTTCTTTGGGATGCGGTCGGCCACCGCCTTCCCCCGCGCGCCCTGGCCGGCGGCGGGAGCCGTCCGATAGCATTCGGCGCACGACGCATGGGAGACAAGGAGGAGCGGGCATGCCCAAGTACGTGATCGAGCGCGATGTTCCCGGAGCCGGTAAGCTCTCGCCTCAAGAACTTCGTGCTATCTCGCAGAAATCATGCGGGGTGCTGAGCCGGATGGGCCCGCAGATCCAGTGGGTGCACAGTTACGTCACCGATGACAAGATCTACTGCGTGTACGTCGCTCCCAACGAGGAGATGGTGCGTGAGCACGCCCGCCAGGGCGGGTTTCCCGCCAATCGAGTCGCTGCGGTGAAGGCCGTCATCGACCCCACAACGTCGGAACCGTAGCGCGTTCCGAACCGTCCAGGTCGGCCGCCCGGGAATTCGGGACGCACGGGTCTCCGCGTCCCCGATTAGCGGTCAGTGGAAGACCAGGCTCTTCACCACGACCGGCACGACGTACTGATCGCGCATGACGCCGCCGATGTCCACGTAATCGAACTCGCGCAGCGCCACCTGATCGATGCAGACCAGCGGCCCGGCGACGCCGCATTCCTCCCGGAGCATTCGCCCGACCAGGCCGGCGACGTCCGCGTCGATGACCAGCAGCAAGGGGCGCCGCGCCCCCACCGCCTCGGGCAGCGCGGCGACGATCCCCTGGCACAACTCGAACAGGGCGGCGTACTGAGGGCCGTGGTGCCAGTGGATGGCCAGCGCAAACCGGTCCGGCCCGTCTTGCAGATCGAGCCGCCGCAGCGCCCGACGGACCGCGTCGGCCACCCCACCGCGTGAGGGGGTCCCCAGCCCGCGCACGGCGGCGACGGGGACGTTCCGCACCGGCAGCACCTCCGCGTCGGAGAGGAAGATCGTATTGCCGCTAACCTGCACGGTGTACTGGGACGCCCCGATGCAGGTGGCGCGGATCCGCTCGCGGGGCTCGAGGACGGTCCGGCCTACGCACCGCGCACGCAGCGCGCGGCCCAGGCGCGGTCCCAGGTCGCCGAACTCCGCCGCCTCGGTTCCGTACACGTACTCGGCCACCCCGCCGGAGAAGACGAGATGCGAGAAGGGGCCGGGCGACTGGAGCCGCTCCGTGATCCAGAAGCCGCCCTCCCCGTCGAGGGCCTCCCCGTCGATCACCCGAATGATGAGGTCGGCCATCCGCTCGGCCACCGAGTCCAGCGCGTGCGGCGACACCGCCTCCCCCAGCGCGATCTCCACGCCGGCCCGCCGGGCGAACGCTCGGCCTTGAGCCTCCACCCTCCGCAGCGCGCCGCGTTGGTCCCACGCCAAGAGGCGCGCGCCAACGTGGATGGCCCCCGTCTCCGTCACCGCGCCCTTTCGGCAGACCGCAAACTTGGTGGTCCCCCCGCCGATGTCCACGTTGAGCACCGTCGGATGCTCGGGCTTCCGGGAGAGCTCGGCCGCCCCCGAGCCGTGTGCCGCGAGCAGGCTCTCCAGGTGGGGCCCGGCGGTGGCGCAGACGAACTTGCCCGCGTCCGCGGCGAACAGCTGGATGAGCGGCGCGGCGTTCTCCTTCATCGCCGCCTCTCCGGTCGTGATCACCGCGCCGGTGTCGATCTCCGAGCGGGAAATCTCGGCTTCGCGGTAGGCATCGGCGATGAACCGCCCCACGGCTGCGGTGTCGATCTGCGAGGCCGAGGCGTACGGCGTCAAGATCACGCGGGACCGGAACCGGACGTCTCGCTGAACCACCTGATACCGGCTGGAGAGATAGCGGCCCTGCCGCGTCAAGACCAGTTCGGAGAACACCAGGTGGGACGTCGACGATCCGATATCGATCCCGGCGCTGCGCAGCCGGATGTGCTCCCCGACGTAGACCGCGGGGTCCGCGTCCCCACCCAGGTGGATGTGGTCCTGGTCGTCCTCGTGCATCGCCGCGCGCCTCAGGCGCCCGTCATCGGCGTGGCGCGGCGAGGGAGGGGAGGGCGAGGCCTCCGCATCAGACGCGTACCGAGAAGCCGTCCATCCGCACCGGCACCTGGCGCGCGGCGCAGCGCTCGGCGAACGTCCGGTGAATGCGGGGGTCTTGGTCCTCGTACTCGATCTGGTTGCCCCCGTCCTTCTTGCTCTTGTCCACGCCCTGAATGTCCAGATAGCGCGCCACCTTCCACTTCGCGCCGCCCCACCGGATCGCCAGGTACCGGGCCGGCGTGGGGCCCGTGTTGAAGTGCTGGTGCCACCACATCCCCGGGGGGACAAACATCGTGCCGGGATGCCACGGGATGTCGGTGACGTCCTCCGCGCCGTCGGGCCACATCATCGAGAACCCCTCCCCCTCCAGGATGATCACGTGCGCCCCCGGGCCGTGGCGGTGGGCCTTCTTGTAGGTGCCCACCGGGAACTCGGAGATGTGCGCGCAGAGGGTGTTGTTGGCGAACTCGAACATCACGTTCTTGCCGCCCGCGCCGCGCTCCGCCCATTCGTGGAGCTGAAACCGGTGGACGTCCGCCACGAAGTTGGTGTCCCAGACCCGCCCCGGGTACAGCGTGCCCTCGCCGCCGAAGTACCCCTGGCGGCCGTCGAAGCGGTCCAGGAAGTCGAACGGGCAGGTGAAGAGGAACTCGGTGTTGTGGAGCAGATTCATCATCATCGGGGCGGTGGTGACGCCCAGGAGGCGCGCGGGCTCGCGGCCGGAGCCGTTGTGCAGCCGGTGCGAGCAGTTGAGCGGGATCGAGAACAGGCTGCCGGACTGCCATTCGAAGGACTGGCGGGCGCCGGCGTCGTTCCATACCTCACACCCGCCCCGGCCCTCGACGACGAAGTAGAACTCTTCGAAGAGATGCCGCTCCGGGGCCGTGCCTCGCCCGGGCGGAACCTCCAGAATGTAGGCGTTGTTGGTGTCCTCGGTGCCCAGGAGCCTGATGTACGCCCCGCGCGCCTCCAGCCGCGGCCACGGCGCAACGGTGATTCCCCGAAGGTCCGGGACGGCGACCCCGTTCACCACGGGGATCCCCTCAACTTCGAGCCAGCGCTCGTACGCGCTCTTGCGCCACTCTGGCGGCAGCCGATCCTCCTGGGCGATTCGCCGTTCCCCGTTGTCGTCGGCCATTCGAAACGCCTCCCCGCGCGGCCTGAGTCGATCGGGCCGCGGCCTTTATCTTACCACCCCGCTCCGTCTCGGACATGGGCGCCGCCTCTCCTGCCCTCCGGTCGCCTCGGCGAGGCGTGAAAGGGGAATGGTAAGGAGAACGTGAACACATCGCCAGGGGCAGACCCGGAGGCGAGGCCGATGAGCATGGCGGTAGAGCGCGGCCGCAGGACCGGGCCGTACACGGACCTGCGCGACTGGCTCGGCGCGGTCGAGGCGATGGGGGAGGTCCGGCGCGTCGAGGGCGCGAGCTGGGAAGAGGACATCGGGCGGATCACCGAGATGCTCCATCACACCGAGGAGTCGCCGGCGGTCCTCTTCGACGCCATCCCCGGCTACCCGCGTGGCTTCCGGGTGCTGGTGAATTCCCTGGGCGCCCGCCGGCGCTTGGCCTTCACGCTGGGGATGGACCCGCAACTTGGGACGTTGGGCCTCATCGACGCGTGGGAGGAGCGGTTGAACCGGATCGAGCCGGTGCCGATGCGGGAGGTCGCCGATGGCCCGATCCTGGAGAACGTCCTCGAGGGCGACGCCATCGACCTCTGGAAGTTCCCCACCCCCAAGTGGCACGAGCTCGACGGTGGCCGGTACATCGGCACGGCCGTGGCCAACGTCACCCGCGACCCCGACTCGGGCTGGATCAACTTCGGCACCTACCGGGTGATGATCCACGACCGGAACCGCTGCGGCCTCTACATCTCCCCGGGGAAGCACGGGCGGCTGCACCGCGACAAATACTTCGCGCGCGGCGAGGCGATGCCCGTGATCGCGATGGTGGGCATGGATCCCATCCTGTTCCTGGCGAGCTGTCTGGAGATCCCGCTGGGGGTGAGCGAATACGAGTGGGCGGGTGCGGTCAAGGGCGGGCCGGTGGAGGTGATCCGCGGACGGCACACGGGGCTCCCCCTGCCGGCGCACGCGGAGATCGTCATCGAGGGGTTCGTCCATCCCAACGCACGCCTCACCGAAGGGCCGTTCGGGGAGTGGACCGGGTACTACGCCAGCGGCAGCCGGGAGGAACCGGTGATCGACGTGAAGGCGATCTATCACCGCCACGACCCCATTCTGCTGGGGTGCCCTCCCGAGAAGCCGCCGTACGAGGCGCATCATTTTCGCAAGTATCTCCGCTCCGGCTTGCTGCGGAAGGCGCTCAAGGACGCCGGCGTCCCGGGGATCATGGGCGTGTACTGCCATCCCGTCGGCGGGTGCCGCCTGCTCTATATCGTCGCGATCCGACAGATGTATCCGGGGCACGCGAAGCAGGCGGGGCTGCTGGCGTCGCAGGTGCGCGCCGGAGCGTACCTCAACCGGATGGTGGTCGTCGTCGACGAGGACATCGATATCACCGATCTCAGCGACGTGATGTGGGCCGTGCTCACCCGGGCCGATCCGGAGCAGGATTTCGAGATCCTCCGGCGTTGCTGGAGCGGGCCGCTCGATCCCGCGATCCATCCCGACCGCAAGGGGTTCAACTCGCGGGTGATCATCGATGCCACCCGGCCCTGGGAGTGGAAGGATCGGTTCCCGATCCCGATCGGGCCTGACCCCGATTACAAACGGCAGACCCGCGAGAGGTGGGGCTGGCTGCTGAGTGGGGACGGGAAGCCGCCCGGCCGATGACGCCGGGATGGCCCAAAGACGCGGGAGCCCCAGCCGGAGTCGTCCGACGGGCGCTCCATCGCGCTTCAATAGAGAGCACGCCAATAGCACGCCAACAACGGGCGTCTGGAGGGTGATGGTGATCAGGAACGGACGAACCGCGTGGCTGGGGTATGGCGGCGCGGTCCTGGGTTTGCACATCGTGGGGGTGATGGCGCTGCTCCCTGCCGCCCGCGCGCACCCGTCGCTCCTCGGCATGGGGTTCCTCGCCTACACGCTGGGCTTGCGGCACGCCTTTGACGCGGACCACATCGCGGCGATCGACAACACCGTGCGCAAGCTGGCGCGGCGGGACCGGACGCCGTTGGGGGTTGGGTTCTACTTCTCGCTCGGCCACTCCACGGTGGTGTTCCTGATGGTCCTCGCCACCGCGCTCGTGGCCCGCTGGGCGCAGCAGGCCCTCCCGCATCTCCAGGCGCTGGGCGGGTTGATCGGCACCACCGTCTCCGGCGGTTTCCTCGTGCTCATCGGCCTGCTCAATCTCTTTGTCTGGATCGACATCTACCTGATCTTTCAGCAGATGCGCCGGGGCGCGTACGACGCGGAGGGGCTCGAGCACCTCCTGCTGTCCCGCGGCCTCGTCGCGCGCGTCGCCAGCCCGCTGTTCCGGCTGATCACCCGCAGCTGGCACGTCTACCCGCTCGGGTTCCTCTTCGGGTTGGGGTTTGACACGGCGAGCGAGGTCGCCCTCTTGGCGCTGTCGGCGGGGGCGGCGGCCAGCGCGCTGCCGGTGTGGGAGATCCTGGCGCTCCCCGTGCTGTTTGCGGCAGGGATGAGCCTGATGGACACCGCCGACGGCGTGTTCATGGCGACGGCCTACCGCTGGGCGTTCGCAACGCCGCTGCGGAAGATCTACTACAATCTCACGGTCACCGGCCTCTCGGTCGTCGCGGCGCTCCTGATCGGGCTGATCGAGCTGACACAGGTCCTCGCCCAGACCCTCGGGCTCACCGCCGGGCCGTGGGGGCGCCTGCAGGCCTTCGATCTGGGACGGATCGGGTACCTGCTGGTGGGCCTGTTTATCCTCACCTGGTCGTTTTCGTACGGCGCGTGGAGATTCCTGCGGATCGAAGAGCACATCGGCTGAGCCCATCCCCGCGATGGTCAAGGTGACCGACCTCATCAAGGTGTTTCAGGACGGACGAACGACGGTCACCGCCTGCGACGGGATCAGCTTTGAGGTACCGGCGGGCAAGTTTTTCACGCTGTTGGGCCCGTCGGGGTGCGGCAAGACCACGACGCTGCGATCGATCGCCGGCCTGGAGCGCCCCGACGGCGGGCAGATCGAGCTCGACGGCGCCGTCGTCTACTCCTCGCGCCGGGACATCTTCGTGCCGCCGAATCGGCGCGAGGTCGGCATGGTCTTCCAATCCTACGCGATCTGGCCGCACATGACTGTGTTCGAAAACGTCGCGTTTCCCCTGCGGGTCAATCGTGCCCACTCGCGATCGATGCTGACGGATCGCGTGCGGAAGGCGTTGGCCACCGTCCGGCTGGACGGGCTGGAGCAGCGTCCCGCCACCCGGCTCAGCGGCGGACAGCAGCAGCGGCTGGCGCTGGCGCGGGCGCTGGTCCGGGAGCCCAAGCTGCTGCTCCTGGACGAGCCGATGTCCAACCTGGACGCCAAGCTGCGGGAACAGATGCGCCTCGAGCTGCGGGCGCTGCAGCGGCAGTTGGGGATCACGACGATCTACGTGACCCACGATCAGGTTGAGGCCCTGGCGATGTCGAACCTCGTGGCGGTGCTGCACGAGGGGCGCATCGTGCAGATCGGCCCGCCGCGCGAAATCTACGAGCGTCCGGCCACCCGTTTTGTGAGCGACTTCATTGGGTCGACAAATCTCGTGCTCGCCCGCGTCGTGGGGCCTGCGGCTGGCGACCTGTACCGCGTGCACACCTCCTGCGGCCCCCTGGTCTGTGCGATTCCCGACGGGGCGGCCGTCGGCCGCGAGGTCGTCGTCTCCATCAGGCCCGAGGACGTGTCGATTCACGACCGACCGTCGGAAGGCGCCTGGGAGGCGACGGTCGAGCAGGTGATCTTTTTGGGCGAGAGCGTGGACTGCCGTCTCACCTCGGGTGAGGTCCCGCTTCGCGTGCGCGCGCACCCGTCCGTCCGGGTGCGAAGAGGGGACCGCGTCTTTCTGACGTTCCACCCGGAGCGGTGCACCGCCGTGCGGCACGACGGAGGGGTCCCGGCGTGACGGCGGCGGCGTGCCACCAGCGGCGGGCGCGTGGATCGGACCCAAGATGATGGCCGAACTCTCCCAAGAGGGGATGCGGGTCGAGGCCGCGCAAGGGGAGTTCGTCACGGCGAAGGGCGTGCCCCCCCGATTCGCGATGCGGAGAAGATCACCACCGTCTTGATGGATGAGCTCTCCAGCGACGACTTCAAGAACTGGGCGGCGGTGTTTCGCTCCCTGGTTGGCGCGGGATAACCGCCCCGGCCTGGGCCGCCGATGAGGGCCGACCCCCTCGCTCTCCCCCGGGCCGGGCCCACCGCCACGCGCTGGCGCGATTCCGTGCTGCTCACCGCGGTCGGCGTGGCCATCGTGCTCGCCTACCTGAGCCTGTACCCGTCCGCCATGCTCTTGTACGGCAGCCTGACCACGGCTCCGCTGGGGCAGGCCGGCCGGCTCTCCTTCGGCAACTACGTCGCCGCGTACACCGACCCCGAAACGTTCACCGTCCTGGTCAATTCGTTCGCCTTCGCTCTGGGCGCCTCGACCCTCTCCGTCGGCCTCGCCGCCGTGCTGGCCTGGGTGACGGTGCGCACGAACGCGCCGTGGCGGGCGGTGTTCGAGCTGACCGCGATCGTGCCCAACGTGCTGCCCCCGCTGCTGATCGCGATCTCCTGGACGCTGCTCACCAGCCCGTCGATCGGTCTCCTCAACGTCGTGCTGCGCACCGTCGTCCCCGTGGCCCGGGGGCCCCTCAACATCTACTCCCTTCCCGGCCTGGTTTTCGTCGAGGGGCTGATTCTGGCTCCGCTCGCCTTCCTGATCCTGAGCGGCGCCCTGCGGAACATGGATTCGGCGCTGGAAGAGTCGGCGCGCACCGCCGGCGCCGGCCACTGGCAGGTCATCCGCGCGGTGACGCTCCCGCTGATGCGGCCGGCGATCCTGGCCGCGGGCACGCTCAACTTCGTGCGGGCGCTGGAAAGCTTTGACACCCCCGCGATCATCGCCCTTCCGGCCCGGATTGAGCTGTTCACCACGAAGATCTTCCGCGAAGCCCTCGCCGCCTATCCCCCCAACTACAACCTCGCCGCGACGTATGGGATGAGCCTGCTGGTCGTGGCCCTCGTGTTTGTGGCCCTCTACCGTCGCTTTACCTCGCACGTCGAGGCCTTCGTCACGGTCACCGGCCGCGGGTTTCAGTCCCACGTGATCGACCTGGGGTCGTGGCGGTTCGCCGCCGCGGCCGCGGCCGGTGTCATCGTCATCCTGCTGGCCGTGCTGCCGATGGGCATGCTCGTCTTCATGTCGATCCTGCCCTACTTTCAGGTCCCGAGTGTCGAAGCGCTCCGGCACGCCACGCTCGCGCACTACGGCCAAATCCTGCACAACGACCGGGTGTACCGCGCGGTGATGCACAGCCTCTTCCTGGCGGTGGGGGGGGCCACCATGGCGATGGGATTGTCGGCGCTCGTCGCCTATCTCACCGTCAAGACCAAAGTCGCCGGCCGAGGCATCTTGGAAGGCCTGACGTTTCTCCCCTGGGCGTTTCCCGGCACGGCCTTTGCCATCGGCCTGCTCTGGGCGTACGTGCGGATGCCGCTGCCGATCTACGGCACGATCTGGATCCTCCTGATCGGGTACGTGACGCGGTTTCTCCCCTACGGCCTGCGCTCCGTGACGAGCACGATCATTCAGATCCACCGGGAGATGGAGGAAGCGGCGTGGGCCTGTGGGGCCGGATTCGGGACAACGTTCCGGCGCATCCTCGTGCCGCTGATGCGCTCGGGGATCGTAGCCGGGTGGATCCTGCTGGCCACGATCTTCATGCGCGAGTTCAGCCTGTCCGTGTTCCTCTACACCCCCGCCTCCGAGCCGGTGGGGCCCCTGATGTATTACCTGTGGCTGGACGGGCAGACCGGATCGGTGGGCGCCCTGGGGGTGCTGGTGAGCGTGATGTCGGCGGCGCTCATCGTCCTCGCCCGCGGCTCCAGCCGTCCGAACAGGTGACGCCCCGGCCGTCGGTGAAGGAGCTCGGCGGAGCGCACTCCGGTCTCAAATGTGGAGGGGATTATGTGGTATCGGTGGCGGCTCTGGGTGATGGCCCTGGCGGGGATCGCCGCGGCGACCGTGCTGCCCGCGGCGCAGGCGCAGCCTGATCTCGCGGCGGTGGCCCGACAGGAGGGGCGCGTCGTCGTCTACGGCTCGCTGGAGTCCCCGATCTTCGAGGTCATCCAGCAGTTGTACAAGGAGAAGTACGGGATTCCAGTGGAGTATTTCCGCTTGGCCACGAACCGGCTCCTGGATCGTGTCCTCACCGAGGTGCGGGCCGGCAAACCGCAGTTCGACGTCGTCCTCACGAACCTCAGCCCCATGCTGATCATGAAGCAGGCGGGGGCGTTCGCGCACTACACCTCGCCGTCGTACGCGGCGTTCCCCCCGGCCAGCCTCGATAAGGACGGGATCCTATCGCCTCCCTACCGCGCGGTGGTCGTCAGCATCCTGTACAACACCCGGCTGGTCACGGCGGATGAGGCGCCTCGGACGCTGGAAGACCTGCTCGCCCCAAAGTGGAAAGGGAAGGTCGTCATGCCCGACCCCACGGAGCACATCACCGCGGCGATCTGGCTGGCCAATTTGCAGAGCGTCATGGGGGCGGAGTATCGGACGTTCGTGGAGCGGCTCGCCGGACAGGCGGTGCTCGTGGATTCGTTCGACCCGGCGATGCAGAAGATCGTCGCCGGCGAGTACCCTCTGGGCCTGACCTACGTGAAGTACGTCTACGTCATGGGGAAGCAGGGGGCGCCGATCGACTACGTGCGCCTCAACCCGATGCTCGCGGAGGCCCACCACGTCGCCCTGGGCGTCCGGCCCAACCATCCCAACGCCGCCCGGCTCTTTATCGACCTGTTCACCTCGCGCCTGGGGCTGCTCACGCTCGCGCAGGCGGGGGAGTTTGTGCTCGTCCCCGGCATTTACCCTCCGATCAAGGACGCGAAGACGCTCCATCTCCGGCTGATGCACGATCTGGACGACCAGCAGCTGCGGCGCTGGCGGGGTGAGTTCGGGGCGTTCTTCCGGCATTGAGACGGTCTGGACGATGCCCGTCGCGGATCGGCACGGCCCCGAGTACGGCTCCGATCTGATCGTGGACATGCTGCGGGCCCTCGACGTCGGGTACGCGGCCCTCAACCCGGGCGCGACGTTCCAAGGCCTGCTCGACCTCGTCAACTACGGCGGCGGCACACGCCCCGGGATCATCCAATACTGTCACAAGAACGACATGGCGACAACGTTCGATGGCCGCGTCCAATGCAGTCTGAAACAACGAGACAGATACGAGATCCACCTTCCCCGTCGGATGAAGGATCGTGCCTCGGCTGCCTCCTTCCATCTGGCACCCGAACCCGAATACGTTCATCCGCTTCGCCTCCGTTGCCCGTCCTCGTGCCCGTGACCTAAAAGAATGCGTCCTGTAATCTGGCCGCGGCAGAACCGAGCTGTTCGCAACCCTGCTCCCAGGCAAGAAGAGGGTAGCCATGTCAGGCAAAGCATGTCTGTACAAAATTTCACGCCCCAGTCCGTACGAACATACGTTGGAGAGCAGAAAAACGATCGGAAATTACTGATGGCGGCGAGATCATTTCGACGTCCCTAGCATAAAATGCGCCGTCACCTGTACAAATTTGCACAGATTGTCCATCCTGAGACTGTTACATTCTATGCGGACTCTCCTGGATCTCGAATGCGACCGCTCTCCGCTCGGTCGCACGAAGGTCTTGTCTGAGACGTGAGGAGACGATACCCGTGCCAATTGGGGGCATGGCCAAATGACCGCGGGGCGGACCGGGGTCCGCAGACCGACGCGATCAGCCAATCGAGCAAGCGCGACGAACATGGCAGCGGCCAAGGCCGAGGGAGGATGCCGTGCCGGAAAAGTACACCCCGATCGATGTCTATCGTGAAAATGGACGAATAATGGTGAGCGCTCCAGTTCCTGGCCTGGAGCCTTCAAATATTCATATCCGAATTCAAGGACGAACAGTGACCATTGACAGCGAACAGCGGGGGCGCGGTCTAGAGCGAATGGGTACGTATCCCCAAAAGAGTGGACCGCGGGTCCTTATCAGGGCATTGTCACGTTGCCGACCTGGGTCGACGTGGAAAAAGCCAATGCCACGTACGACAACGGGGTCTTGGTCATTATCTTCCCAGAGTCACGAGTCTCAATTTCAGGTATCATCGCGATGGAGAAGGTAGGGACCTCGAAGGGGCACCTTGTAGGGCACGTCGGAAAGGACTTGCATTCGCGTAGCCCCGAAAAGTCCCCATACCGTCTCAAACGGCAGAAATATGGATCAATGCGGTGAGGAATAACCACCTTTCACTTCGATCGCGGAATGGGGCGCACGGGGAGGGGCCGGTGGAGGACCCCGCCCTGATCGGCGCCGCGGTGCGGCGGGCGGTGCGGGTCGGGAAGAGCAACGCCCCGCCGTGGCGGACGTGGTCATCCGCCCGGATTGAGGCGGAGGGACCGTCGGAGGACCGATGATCATCGACTTCCAGCACCACTTCGTGCCGCTGGAGCTGGCCGTGCGCAGGGGCTTCGTCGCCGGAGAGCGGCGCAACCTGATCGAGGGGGGAATCCCCAAGTTCACGCTGCACGACAAGCTGTACGACATCGAGACACAGCTTCGGGATCTGGATCAGGCGGGCATCGACCTGGCGGTCCTCAGCTGCAACCTGGGGTGGGACGCGCCGCTGGAAGAGTGCCGATTGATCAACGAGCGGCTGTCGGAAATCCAGGCGCAGCACCCCAAGCGGTTCGTCGGCCTGGCGCACGCGCCCGTCCTCGAGGAGGGCGGCCTGCGGGAGGTGGAGCGGGCGGCGCGCGAGTTGCACCTCCGCGGTGTGTCGATCGCCTCCCAGGTCAACGGGCTGCCCGTGGATGCCCCGCAACTTGTGCCGTTCTATCGGACGGCGTGCGCGCTGGACCTGGCGGTGCACGTGCACCCGGCGATGCTCCCCGCGGGATACGCGTTCATCGGCGAGTACGACCTGGCGCGGATCGTCGGCCGCGAACTGGACCTGCAGCTCGCGGTCTCCCGGGTGATCGCCGGCCGGGTGATGGAGGAGTTTCCGGCCCTGAAGCTCGTGTTCGCGCACTTCGGCGGCGGAATCGCCGCGATCAGGGAGCGGCTGGCGGCCAAGGCCGGACGGTTCGGGACGCTGCGGCGGCCGTTCGCAGAGTCCTTCGACCGCCTCTACTTCGACCTGGCCGGGTTCGAGGGGGGGCCGGTCTCCCTGCGCTGCGCCCTCGCCGGCATCCGGCCCGACCGGCTGCTCTTTGCCACCGATTACCCCCAGGACTTCACTGGGGCGACGACCCAGACCGGCAAGGGCGTGCCGGGCATCCGCGACTACGCGGGGTTGGTTCGGGAGCTCGCGGGATCCGAGGCGGCGGCGCGCGCCATCCTGGGGGAGACCGCCGCCGGCCTCGGCCGGCGCCGGGCACGGCGGGAAGGGGAGGGAGAGGTGATGAGCCACCGCGACTTGCGGGACTGGATGACCCAGGTGGAGGAGCTCGGCGAACTCAAGGCCATCGAAAAGGCCCACTGGGACGTGGAGATCGGGGTGATCACCGAGATCGTGATGAACCGCCACGGCCCGGCGCTCCTGTTCGACAACATCTCAGGGTATCCGGCGGGGCACCGCATCCTCGCCAACGCGCTCGGCGGGCCGAAGCGCCTGGCCCATACGTTGGGGCTTCCCCCCGATCGGGACCTCAAGGCGCTCTTGAAGCTGTGGCAGGAGAAGAACCGGGCGCTGCGGCCGATCCCTCCCCAGGTCGTGAAGGACGGTCCGGTGCTGGAGCACGTCCGCCGGGGCGAGGAGGTCGACCTGCTGAAGTTTCCCGTGCCGAAGTGGCACGAGCACGACGGCGGCCGGTACATCGGCACGGGCAGCGTGGACATCACCCGGGACCCCGACGAGGGGTGGGTGAATTTGGGATGCTACCGGGTGATGGTCCACGACCGCAACCACGTCGGCTTCTACATCTCCCCCGGCAAGCAGGGGCGGATTCAGCGGGACAAGTGGTTCGCCCGCGGGGGGCCGATGCCGGTGGCGATGTCCTTCGGCCACGATCCGGCCATCTTCATGGCCGGATCGCTGGAGATCCCCTGGGGGATGTCGGAATACGATTGGGTGGGTGGGCTGCGCGGCCGCGCCGTCGACGTCATCGAGGGGCCGATCACCGGGCTCCCCGTCCCCGCCGCTAGCGAGATCGTGATCGAAGGGTTCGTGGACCCGACCCGCAAACTGCCGGAGGGCCCCTTCGGCGAGTGGACGGGGTACTACGCCAGCGAGCAGCGGGAAGAACCGGTGGTTGAGGTCGTCGCGCTTTACCATCGCGACCGGCCGATCCTGCTGGGGTCCCCCCCGGTCAAGCCCCCCTCCGAGCTGGCCTACTACCGCGCCTTCCTCCGCGCCGCAGCCATCGACGAGGAGCTCAGGCTGGCCGGCATCCCTGACGTCACCGGGGTGTGGTGTCATGAGGTGGGCGGGTCCCGATTGTTCACGGCGGTGGCGATTGCGCAGCGCTACCCCGGACACGCCAAGCAGGCTGCGATCGTGGCGTCGCAGTGTCACGCCGGGGCGTACCTGGGCCGCTTCACCGTGGTGGTCGACGAGGACATCGACGTGATGAACCTCGAGGAGGTGATGTGGGCAATCTGCACGCGCTGTGATCCGGAGAAGGACATCGACATCCTCCGGCGCTGCTGGAGCGGCCCGCTGGACCCGATCATCCCGCCGGGCCAGAAGGGCCTGAACTCTCGGGCGATCATCGATGCGACGCGGCCGTTCGAATGGCGCGATCGGTTCCCCCGGGTGGCCGAATCCAGCCCGGAGCGGCGGAACGCGGTCCTGGCGAAGTGGGGCCGCACCATCCTCTCCTAGGGGCGCCGAGGGAGTGCGACGATGGCGTACCGCGACCTGCGAGCGTACCTGAAGGTGCTGGAAGATGCCGGTAAGCTCCACCACGTCCGCGCGGAGGTGGACGAGACCTGGTCGGCAAAAATGGGGATCGAGGTCACGAAGAAGCACCGCTACCCGGGGGCCTCCGTCCCGCTGACGGAGGATCTCGCTCGCGCCCGCGGAAGGTGGGCGGAGTACGGGTTTGCGGAGATCCTGGAGTCCGCCCGCCGGTCCGGTATCCCAGGTCAGGTGTGATCGTCGCGGCCGCCTGGCGCCTGTGAAGACGACCCCCGGCCTCCCCGACCGCCTCGCCGTCCTCCTCCGGACCGGGACCCCCGCGGTGCTGGTCACCGTCGGGGGGGACGGGTGGGGTCATGCGGCGATGACCTGGGCCGTCGCCACCGCCCCCCAGCACGTGCGGTTTGCGGTCGATCACGGGAGCACGACCCTAGCCAACCTGGAGAGCGACGGCAAAGCGGCCCTGCAGATCATCGGCCCGGACAACATCCTCGCCCTCATCAAGGGTCGAGCCCGGATGAGGCGTGCGCGGATCGCCGCCGCGCCGTTCGCGATGGCCCTGTGGGAGATCGCGGTGGCCGAGGTCAAGGACCAGTCGTGGGGGTCGGTCGTGGTCGCTCCGCTGGCCTACGAATGGACGGGCCCGCAGGCGGCGACGCTGCGCCACATCGAACAGGCGGTGATCGCGGAGCTGCGCGACTGGTCGGGGTGAAGATCGCCGGCCCACGGCCGGCCCGGCGGGGAAGGACCGAACTCTGCGGGCGGCAGGATCCCCACTACCCGTGATGCAGCGGCTTCCAGGATTCGAACCGCAGCTCTAGCTGGCGCAGCGCCCACATCATCAGGATAGCGGCGGTGGCCAGCATCATGATGCCCACGAAGACGCGGTCGGTCTGGAAGGTTTCCCCGGCGACGGCGATTTCGTAACCGATCCCTGCCGTCGCCGCGGTCAGCTCGCCGACCACGATCCCGACCAGGGCTTGGCCGACGCCGAGCCGCAGGCCGGCGATCAAGAACGGCACCGCGCCGGGCAGGACGATCGTGGCGAAGATCTGACGGTTGTTGGCGCCGAAGGACCGTGCCGTCCGGATCAGCGACTCGTCGGCGGCGCGCACGCCGGCCTCGGTGCTGATGAGGATCTGGAAGACGGCCACCAGGAAGACCACGGCGATCTTCGACCACACGCCGATGCCGAGCCAGATGATGAACAGCGGGGCGAGCGCGATGCGCGGGGTCGAGTAGAGCGCCGCGACGAACGGCTGGAGAGCGGCGTCCAGGTCCCGGTACCAGCCCATGGCCACCCCCAGCAGGATGCCCATGACCACGGCCAGTGCGTACCCCAGCAGGAACTCGCCGCCGCTCGCCCGGATGTCCTTGCCCAGGCTCCCCTCGTGCAGCATCTGCACGAACGTCGAGACGATGCGGCTGGGGGAGCTGGTGAACAGCGGGTTGACGAGCCCAAACCGTACCACCCCTTCCCAGGCGGTCAGGCACAGGGCAACGGAGACGGTCCCGATGATCCGGGCACGGACGGCGGGGGAACTCCGCCGGTTTCTCGGCCGACGGGAGAGGGGGGCGGCCTCGCCGGGCCCCCGTCCCAGCGCCTTTTCTTCAAACATGCGGCGTGCTCCGGGAGGTCAGGCGCGCTTCCTCCTCGATCAGCGCCCAGATCCGGTCCTCCAGCTCCAGGAACGGCCCGGTGCGCTTCACCCGGAGGTCCCGCGGGCGAGGGAACTGGACGGTGAGGACACTCTTCACCCGTCCCGGACGGGCGGAGAGCACGACCACCCGATCGGCCAGGTAGATCGCCTCGTTGATCTGATGCGTGATGAACACCGCGGTCCGGCGGGTTTCCTGCCAGATCCGCATCAGCTCGGCCTGCATGAACTCCCGGGTCTGGGCGTCGAGGGCGGCGAAGGGTTCGTCCAGCAGGATCACCTCGGCGTCCATCACCAGGGCCCGCGCCAGGTTCACCCGCTGCAGCATCCCGCCCGAGAGCTCGGCGGGATGATAGCGCTCGAATCCGGCGAGGCCGACCAGGCTGATCATCTCGAGGGCGCGCGGCACCGCTTCCCGCCGCGGGATGCCCTGCAGTTCCAGCCCGTAGGTCACGTTCCGCAGGACGGTCCGCCACGGCAACAGGCACGGGCTTTGGAACACCATGGCGCGGTCGCGCCCCGGGCGGACGATCGGCCTGCCGTCGAGCAGGATCCGCCCCCCGGTCAGCGGGAGCAGGCCGTCGAGGCAGTGCAGGAACGTCGTCTTGCCGCAGCCGCTCGGGCCGACCAGGCACAGGAACTCGCCGGGCTGCACGTCCACCGAAAACCCGTCCAGGGCGAGGGTTGTTACCCCCGTGCGCGGGTTCTCGTACCGGACGGTCACGTCGATCGCTTCCACTTTCGGTCTCACGGCTCGCCCCCGGGCGCCCGGATACCGGAGTATTACCGTGGGGCGCATGCGCCTCCTGCAGGAGCGCGTCCCGCCGCCGCGAAGAGACTCCCGGACGCGAGCCGAGAGGAGAAAACGATCATGCGAACATCGTTCAGCCGACGCGGTTTCCTTGGGCTCTCGGCGGGCGCGGTCCTGGCCGACCTGATCGCCGCGAACCGCGCGCCCGCCGGGGCGGAGGGGTTGACCGCCCTCAACGTCGGCATGTCCTTCACAAACCTCGACGCGGTGGCGGCCTGGATCGCGGAGGACAAGCACTTCTTCGAGCGGAACGGGCTCAACGTCACCATCATCAGCATCCAGGGCGGCGCCAAGACCGTCGCCGCGATGGCCGCCGGCGACGTCCCGATCGCGTTCATCGCCGCCGCCGACATCATCAACGCCCGGGTGAAGGACCTGCCCCTGCAGATGATCGGCGGGCTGATCAACCGATTCCCCTACGACTTCGTCGTGGCGAAGAACATCACCACCCCCTCGCAGCTCAAGGGCGCCAAAGGGGCGATCAGCGGGTTCGGCTCGTCGTCCGACTTCGCCGTCCGCTACGCCCTGACGAAACTGGGCGTCGACCCCCAGGAGGTGACGCTGCTGCAGACCGGCTCCGAGACCTCCCGCTTGGCCGCGCTCAGCTCCGGCCAGATCCAGTTCACGGTGCTGACCGCCGGTCTCGACCTCGCCGCCTTCGACCTGGGGTACAAGCCCCTCCTCAAGCTGTACACCCTGGATCAGCCCTACCAGCACACGGGCATTGCGGCCAACCTCACCTGGGCGAAGGCCCATCCGGCGCTGGTGAGCGGGTTCCTCAAGGCCGTCATCACCGCCAACGTCTTCGTCAAGAACCGCCTCAACATCGCCGCGGCGCTGGCGTTGATCCATCCGCACCTGCCGATCAAGGAGAGCGAGCTGCGCGAGGGGTTTCAGCTGTACCGGGACCAGTTCTACTCCGTCTACCCGTTGGTGACCCAGCCCGGGCTGGAGTTCATCTTGCGCTCCCGCAAGATCGACCGGCCGGCCACGGACTTCTTCGACAACAGCTACGTGCAGGCGCTCCAGGACAGCAACTTCGCGGCGACGGTCGAAAAGGCGCCCTGACCCGACCCGGGGCCCCGCGGGTCAGGGGCGGGCGGCGGCCTCCCTGACGAAGAAGAGCACCACGCTCGCCAGCAGGTAGGAACTCACCATCAGCGCGAAGCCGGCCGGAAACCCAAAGCGCGCGATCGCCAGCCCGATCGCCACCCCCCACACCGCGGCCCCCGTGAACGAGACCACGTAGAACAGGCTGAAGGCGCCGTCCCGCTCCTCGTCCGTGACGATCTCGGCGAGCAGCGCCTGCGACAGCGAGCTCTCGTTGTACACCGCGAGGCTCAGCACGATCAGCGCCGCCAGGATCCCGGGGAGGCTGGCCCCCGTCCGCGCCAGCCCGGTGGTCGCGATGGCGGAGATCCACAAGGAGGCGATCATCACCGGCCTGCGGCGTCCCAGCCCATCGGCGACGCGGCCGGCGAGCAGGGGAGAGATGACGCTGCCGGCGGCGAGGACGGCCACGAAGGCGCCGGCGGTGGAGGGCGCGAGCCGGAGCCCGGAGAGGAGGTAGAGGGGGACGTAGGTGAGGATGATCCCGAGCCCGCGCCCGCCGGAAGTCAGCGCGCGGCTGAGCAACAGCGCCAGGACGTTCGGGTTGCGCGCCGCGGCCAGATACGGCGTGCGTGCCCCCGCTCCCTCCGACCGGGACCGTATCGCTGCCGGCCGGCGGTCGTCGGCGAGGAGCCAGAAGAGCAGCCCGACGATCACCCCCGGGATCCCGAACAGCATGAGGGTGTGGCGCCAGCCGACGCGCGGCAGGAGGACGCCCACCACCAGTGGGGTGAGCACGGTGCCGAGGTTGCCGCCCGAGAAGTGCAGCGCGAACGCAGAGGCGCGCCGCTTGCGCGGGTACCAATCCGCCAGCAGCGACGAGCCGATCGGGTGCTGCGGGCTCGTGGCGATGGTGGCGAGCAGGCGGAGCCCCAGCAGGGCGGCGAAACTGCCGGCCAGCCCGGAGAGTCCGATCGACAGGCCGAGCAGCAGGTTGCCACCGCCGCAGAGGGCCTTCCGCCGGAAACGGCGGGACAGCCATCCCTGCACGCCCTGCAGCAGGCCCCCGATCACGCCGATCGCGCCGACCAGCAGGCCGATCTGCGCGTACCCGAAGCCGAGCGCCTGCATCGCCTCGGGGAAGATCAGGGGGTACAGCGTCGGCTGGATGTGGGTGACGGCGTGCGCGGAGCTGAGCAGGGCCAAATCCTTCGCGTGCCGGTCGCCCCCCGATCGCGCCTCCGTCTCGACGGCCGACTCCACTGCGGTCGACCTCCGATCCCTACCCGCGGCGTCGGGGGGCGGGCGCGGACACGATGGCCCGGCCCGCGCCCCCCGCGTGGACGCCGATCCTCACTTCCGCGGTTGTGCGGCGGCCTGCGGCGGTCCGGTGTACTCGGGCGCGGGCTCCAGGCAGACGACGGCGTCGTACCCGAGCAGTTTGAAGAGGCGATTCTGCGCCGACAGCAGCACGAGAGGCGCGGCCGGATCCGCGTTGTACTGCTGGTGGATTGTGTTGTGCGGGATGTACACCAGGTCCCCCGCGCCAAACTCCCAGCGCGTCGGGGTCTTCGCCACCCGGGCCATATAGCGCTCGCTGATCTCGGCCTCGACGTCCCACTGCAGGCTGTACCCGCGCCCGGAGAGGACGTAGAGCGCTTCGTCGGCCATGTGCCAGTGCTTCGCCGACCGGCTGCCCGCGGGGAGCTCCTGCTGGAAGACGTCCGTGCTGAACGCCCGCACGTCGGCGCGCTGCGGAGAGGTGAGCACCCGCACCCGACCGTCGGGGGTGGTCTCCCAGCGCGTGTCGGACGGCTTGACGACCTTCTTGCGCTCTCCCACCCCCGCCGTCCACAGGCGGGACCAGTCCTCCGGCGGCCCGTACCGGTCGCCGTCGGCGACCGGACCGCCGCGGCCCTGCTGAATGAGGCCGAGGTACATCCAGGTGGCCTTCGCCTTCATGATGAGGCAGAGCGCCCGCTTCTGGCTGTCGGCGTTGTAGTGCCGGTGCACGGAGTCGTTGTGGACGATCACGAGGTCGTCCTTCTCCCAGTCGTACCGCTTGCCGTCGTGGATCTCGTAGCCGCGGCCCTCCAAAATGTAAAAGAGCGCCTCGTTTTGGTGCCCGTGTCCGCGGTTGGAGCCGCCCGGCGCCAACTCCACGAAGTGCATCTGGATCGTCTGCGTCAGGAACGGATCGTCGCCCGGGCCCAGGATCCACCAGGTGCGAGATTGATCGGAGTCCCCGGAGTGACCGACCCTGGCGTCGTCCATCACCGTCCCCGCCCGGCGGACCCGGGGCGACGCCCGCTGGAGCCGTCGGAAATCCGCGAGGCCGTACTGTTCCGCGGTGATCCCTTTGAGGAAGACCCGTCCTTCGCGTTCGCTCACCCGCTCCACCTCCCGTGCTCCCGGCCCGCCGCATCGATGGGGGGCCGGTTCCAGGGCCGCCTCCGGGCGGCGGGGCCCAGCAAGGTGGTTCCCTCCCTTCGAGTCGCTCCCCTGCTCGTCCCATTCACCAAAGGAATGAAATTTGGGCGCCCCGAAGTGTGCCTTCGCCATGGCACACGCGCGCCGCTTGATCGTCGCCCTGTCGGGATCGACGGGCCCCCACTACGGGGTCCGCCTGCTGGAAGTGCTTCGGGCGCACACCGACGTCGAGACCCACCTCATCCTGACCGCGGCCGCCCGGAAGACCATCGCCTACGAGATGGGGCGGGATCCCGAGACCGTGGCGGCCCTGGCCCACGTCGTTCACGACGAGCGGAACATCGCCGGCGCGATCGCGAGCGGGACCTTTGTCACCGACGGGATGGTCGTCGCGCCCTGCTCGATCAAGACCCTCTCGGCGATCGCCAACAGCTACAACGACACCCTGACGGTGCGTGCCGCCGATGTCTGCCTGAAGGAGCGCCGCCGCCTGATCCTGGTGGTGCGGGAGACCCCCCTGCACGCGGGACACCTGCGGTTGATGCTCCAGGCCACCGAGGCCGGGGCCGTGATTCTGCCGCCCGTGCCGGGCTTCTACCACCAGCCGAAGACCGTGGGGGATCTCGTCGACCACACCATCGTCAAAATCCTCGATCAGTTCGGCATCCACCTCGACCTTATCCGGCGCTGGACCGGGCTCGACCCCGACGGGGCGGTTGGGGGCCTCGCCCGCCCCCGCCGCCAGGGGTCCGCGAAGCCCGGCCGATGAGCCGGCGGCCCGCCCGGAGGACGCGGCGTCCGGCCGGCCCGCAC
>DATEHM010000257.1:0-18013 GCA_035279545.1 bacterium
GAAAGGAGTACGCCAGTGCCAGGATATCAGAATTCACACGAGTCTGCACAAGAAGCAGGCCCGCTCGACGCTTGCCTGAGCCGCGAGGTCCGGACCGCGTCCTCGTGCATCCCGGGGAGAATGCGCGAGCACAGTCCAGCAACGATCCGGACGCCCACTATCCGGAGGCGCGCGGGGGCGCGTACCTGCCGCTCGACCATCTCCGCCGGGAGGGAACGATCGCCGCCGTGGGCGTGGGCATGAACCAGGCGAAGCTGCTGGAGCGGTTTGTGCGGGAGGCCGATCTCGACTGCGTCCTGGTGGCCGGCCGCTACACGCTGCTCGACCAGGCCGCGCTAAGGGCGCTGCTCCCGGCGTGTCTGACCCGGCACGTCGCCGTGATCGTCGGGGGCGTGTACAATAGTGGGATCCTGGCGGACCCTCGGATGGGCGCCACGTTCGACTACGTTCCGGCTCCGTCCGGGCTCGTCGCGAAGGCGCAACGCATTCACGCGGTCTGCCAGCGGCATGGGGTCCCGCTGAAAGCCGCGGCCCTCCGATTCCCGCTTGGCCACCCGGCCGTCTCCGCCGTCCTCATGGGGTGCCGCTCCCGCGCGGAGGTGGACGAGAACACCCGGCTCTGGCGGCACCCCATCCCCGCTGCGCTTTGGGCGGATCTGCGGCGGGAGCGGCTCCTTCCCGAGGACGCGCCCACGCCGGGAGATGGGGGCGATGGTGCGTAAGGAGCCCGTGATCGATGCGCACCACCACTTCTGGGATCCGGCGGTCGCGGCCTACCCGTGGATGACCGCCGAGTTCGCGGCCATTCGGCGCCGGTTCGGGCCTCAGGATCTCGCCCCGCTGCTGGCACAGCATGGCGTCGACCGCACCGTGCTGGTCCAAACGTTGTCGAGCCTCCCGGAGACACGCGAACTTCTGCGCGTGGCGGCCGGGGCCGGGTTTGTGGCCGGCGTCGTCGGGTGGGTTGACCTCGCCGACCCCCGGGTGGGGAGCGTCTTAGGCGAGCTGCGGGCCGCGCCGGAGGGACGGTGGCTCGTGGGGATCCGGCATCAGGTGCACGACGAAGCGGATCCGGAGTGGCTCGCGCGCGAGGACGTACGGCGAGGACTCCGAGCGGTCTCGGATGCGGGGCTGGCCTATGACTTCCTCGTGCGCACCCGGGAGCTTCCGGCGGCGTGGCGGGTGGCGCGCGAGTTTCCTGAGACGCGGTTCGTCATCGACCACCTCGCCAAGCCTCCGATCCGCACCGGGGACCGCCACGCCTGGGCGGAAGCGATGGCGCCGTTCAGCGATCTGCGGAACGTCTTCTGCAAGCTCTCCGCGACAGACTGGTCGGTCCCGTTGCGAGACTGGGACACGTACATGGGAGGGGCCCGCGGCTGAGGCCCCGGGAGACTCGCCGGCGAAGGCGGAGGCCAGTCCTCCACATCTGAGCGGGTGAGCAGCGCCGAGGGCTCACCGACGTCGATCCAACCACCCACCCCACCTCTTCCTTCCCGGTCCACTCCGTCACGGCGAGAGGGCGACCCCTCGAAAACGCATCATGCCGTCGGGAACCTGCACGAACCCATGCACGCGGGTGGAGATGAGTTTGTACTCTTTGGGGAAGTAAAGCCACACATAGGGCACGTCATCGGCGAGGAGCTTTGTCACTTCGCCGTACGCCCGGCGCCGTTGGCCCATGTTGCCTAGATAGCGCGCGGCGTCGAGGAGCGTTTGCACGCGTTGGTTGTTGTACCCCGTGTAGTTAAAGGACCCGATACCGGACTGGGTGGTGAACGGATAGATGTCGAAGTCGGGGTCGGGACGGCCGCTCCACTCGATCAGCGCCGCTTCCTCCTTCAAGTGGCTGATCGCATCGATGATCGCCCCCTGATCGACGACTTGGATCTTCATCTGGATCCCCCCGTCCGCGGCCATCGCCTGGATGGCTTGGGCGACCGCCAGGCGCTGCTGCCCGGGCTGGGTGAGGAACGTGAACGTGAATCCTTCGGGATGTCCCCCGGCCTGGAGCTTCTCCTTGGCCAGCGCAACGTTCCGTGGGGGCAGCTTCCAGGCGGCGTCATACGCCGGCGTCCCGTTCGGAAAGAAGAAATGCGCGGGATACGCGGCGCCCTGAAGGACGACATTGGCGATCGCGTCACGGTCCACCGTGGCGGCGAAAGCCTGACGGAGCAGCTTGTTGTCAAAAGGCGGTTTGGTGACGTTCAAGGCGATGGCGGTCCAGGCGATGGCACCGTGCTGCAGCAGGCGAAAGCGGGCACCAGGTCTGGCGGCGTCTGCGGCCAGTTCCTTGACCTGTGGGAGCGGGACGGTGCTGATGATGTCCACGTCCCCGGACTTCAGATTCGCCACGCGGGCGTTGTCGTCGGTGATTATCCGGTAGACGATCCCGTCGAGGTGGGGGAGTCCGTTCTCCCAGTAATCCGGGTTGCGCCTCAGCGTGATGTGGTCCTGGGGGATCTTCTCCACGAACACGAACGGGCCGGTTCCCACCGGGTGCAGCGCGAAGTTGAGGCCGTCCTTTTGCGTGGCGGTCGGAGAGAGCATCATCCCGGCCCGATCGGTGAGGACGTAGAGCAGCGGGCTGTAGGGCCGCTCCAGCGTGACCTGGACCGTCGCGGCGTCGACCGGGACGACATTTGCCACCGGCGCGATCTCGCTCCGTCGCACCGAGGGAAACTTCGGGTCCCGCATCCTGTCGAAGTTGGCCTTCACCGCCTCCGCGTTGAATGGCGTTCCGTCGTGGAACTTCACTCCCTGGCGGAGCTTGAACGTCACCGTCTTGCCGTCTGGGCTAATCGTCCACGACGCCGCCAGCATGGGCACGATGGCAAGATTTTCGTCGATGTCCACCAGTTTGTCGTAGAGGTTCTGGAACACCTGGCGGTCCACCGCCGAGCCCGAGAGATGCGGGTCCATCGTGGGAGGATCAAGGTCAAGCGCCGCCTTCAGGAGCCCACCGGTCGTCGCGCCTTGCGCGGATGCCGCCGCCAAGAGCCCGGCTACCGCGATGGCGGTGAGCATCGACATGATTGGTCTTTGCACCACCCCACCTCCTCTGCTATCACCGGCGTGAGCCGCCCGGTTACTTCTTCTCCCTGCCGATGGAGATGTACGGCAACATCTCTGTTTTAGAGGGGTGCTGCCACGCGAGGACGTGGGCGGCGAATCCGCCGACCCGCGGCGGCTTTGAGGTGTGTGGCGTCTTCGAATTGCCGTTCACGGCATCAGAAGGACCAGCCCGCGCCCGCGCTTCATCGTTAGCCGATCATAGTATGCACGGCTACGGCGTCCTCTGCGGCGGAGTCCCACGCGCGCCATCCACGAACGGCTGCAGCAGCCGGGTGAACTCCATCGGGAATATGAATTTCGTGGCGGGGCCCGTGCCGAGGGCTTTCAGGGCCTCGAGGTACTGGAGACTCATGGTATTAATGTCCACGGTTTTGGCGACGGTGAAGATCGTGCCCAGGGCAAGCGAGAACCCTTCCGCCCGCAGAATGGCTGCCTGGCGATCCCCCTCCGCCTTCAGGATCGCCGATTGCTTCTCTCCTTCGGCGATGGTGATGGCGGCCTGTTTCTTTCCGTCCGCCTCCGTGACGAGCGCGCGCCGGCTCCGTTCGGCGGACATCTGCCGCGTCATCGCGTCCTGAACGTCCTTCGGCGGGGTGATCTCGCGGATCTCGACGGTGGTCACCTTGACTCCCCACCGCTCGGTGACCTCGTCGAGCTTGGTGCGCATGACCTGGTTGATCTGCTCCCGCTTCGTCAGGGCCTCATCGAGGCTGAGGTCGCCGATCACGGCGCGGAGCCCCGTCGTGGCGATCCCTTGGGCGGCGCCGGCGAAGTTTCCCACCTGGATCACGCTGAGCTGAGGGTCGAATACTTTCCAGTAGATGAGAAAATCGATAGAGATTGGCGCGTTATCCTTGGTGATGCACGTCTGCGCGGGGATCTCGAGGAACGCCTCACGGAGGTCCACCCAGATCGCTTTGTCGATGATCGGGATCAGGTAGACAATTCCCGGGCCCCGCGCCCCGAAGCTGCGGCCGAGGCGGAATACGACCAAACGCTGATATTCGCGGACAATCTTGACCCCATTCCACACCAGGAGCAAGACGGCGACGACCACAGCGATCACGAATCCGTACCCCATGAGCATCCCTCCGATTCCGCATCCCCCTTCGCGTCCACGCGCACGGCGTCCTCCTCCGCAGCACGGATTGATCCTCTGCCGGGAGCGCCATGTTCTCCCCTCTGGAGCGGGATCTCTTCCGCACGACGTGCAGCTATCATCACGAAGAGCTCAACTCAAATCCGCGTCAGGTCCGCCCGAGGTCCAGCTCCGGCAGTTCCCGCAGGGGGAGGGCACCCGGTGCATAGCACGTGTTGCACGTATTGTGCCAGGCGATTTGGAGCGCATTCAAGAAATGAACGGCCTCGAAATGGTCATGCCTGGGCGCGTCCTCGGAGGGGGAGGGTCGTCTTCGTCGGGAGGAGGCAACGGTGCGCGTGCGCCATATCGTCGATGCCGTGGGGCGAGGAGGCGAAGTCCCGCTGTGGGAGTCGGGGGAGAATTCTTCGTCGGCGGCCATGCGACTCTTGGCAGCGACCGCTGGAGGCGGATGCGGGAGGATCTGCATGGGCGACTGACGGAGAGGGACCGACCGGCCGATCTCTGGTAGTTGGTCGGCGGTTCAACTCATACGATTGGCGCGTCCAGCCTCGCTCGCGCGCCCGGTTCGGCGGATCATCGTCGCCGATCCCTGGGGAGACCTTCTTTTTGACATCTGGCACAGCGGCCAAAAAAGTCCACGACATGGTCAAGCACGGCGAACTTCTTATCCGGCACCCTGACTTGGCACTCGGTAAGGCTGACGACCGTACCGCAGTCGAGGCAGATCATGTGATGGTGGTGCCCGGGAGCACAGAAGACATATCGTGTCGTCCGATTCGTCTGCGGGAAAGATCGGCAGAGCCCCGCTTCGGTAAGCGCCGCGATGAGGCGGTAGACTGTGGCCCGGCCTGGATGCAGTCCCGAGTGTTCGGCGGCGATGCGCAACTCTTGAGGAGTGTACCATCGTCGCGAAGAAGCAAAGATCCTGACCAGACGTCGCCGAAGCGGGGTCACGCGGAGCCCCACCTGGCGGAGCCGTGTCCAAACCGCTTCCGGGAGCATCGAGGACGTGGCCACGAACTTGCCGATGGCATTCGACTTGTGCAGTGATCCGTCCTTGTCGATGTTGGCTCTTGACACCGCTTTTCATCTCGATCTATATTTTAGGAGATTCAGTATCGATACCAAATCTCAACAGTCAAATTATGCGGGGACGCCGCGATGCTGTCAAGATCGGCCCGGTTGGCCGCCGTGAGCGTGATGATGATCGAATTGGGCGCCCTGGGAGGGCCGCACTCGGCTCCTGTGGCGTCGGGGGCCTCGCCTATCGTCGTCGTTGCGGCGGAGAACTTCTATGGCGATATCGTTGGCCAGATCGGGGGGGATCACGTGGTCGTGACCAGTATCATCAGCGACCCGACCGTCGACCCGCATGAGTATGAGTCCAACGCTAGGGACGGCGTCGCGGTCGCCGACGCGTGTTTGGTCGTCCAGAATGGAATCGGCTACGACGAGTTCATGAATCGCCTGGAGGCCGCATCATCCCCCAATCCGCGACGTCGGGTGATTGTTGTGGCGGATCTGACCGGCCATAGGAAGGGCGATAACCCACACCTGTGGTACGATCCCCCGACGGTCCCTAGGGTCGCCGAAGCCGTCCTCGACGCACTCGTTCAGATCGACCCGGGCGATGCGGGGTCCTACCGCAACGGGCATCGTGCCTTCCGGGCATCGCTGACACCGTTAAACGAAGCCGTCGCGAGCATCAAGGCACGGTACCATGGGACCGCGGTCGCATTGACCGAGCCCGTTTTTAGTTACATGGCAGCGGCCCTCGGCCTGAATGTCGTCACGCCGCTCGCGTTTCAGAAGGCCATTGAGGAAGGGGAAGATCCCCCGGCCGCGGCACTGGCGCAGATGGAGGATCAGCTGAAGGGACATCAGGCGAAACTCCTCCTGTACAATACTCAGACCGTCTCCCCCATCACCCTCGGGATACAAGCGCTCGCGAAGCGCGTCGGTGTCCCCGTTGTGGGCGTCTCAGAGACCAAGCCACCGAAGAAGTCATTCCAGCAGTGGATGCTCTCACAGCTGGATGCAGTGCGAGCGGCACTCGCCCAGGGCAATTAGTGTCTGACACTCCGGCGATCGAGCTTGACCACGCGTCGCTGCGGTTCGACCACGGACCACTGTGGGAGGGACTGTCGCTGGCGGTGGCGCGCGGCGAGTTTCTCGCGGTGCTGGGGCCAAATGCCTCGGGGAAGACGTCGCTCCTCCGCGTCCTACTGGGTCTCCAGAGGCTCAGTGCCGGCCGGGCGGAGGTGTTTGGCCGCCTTCCCCACCGCGGCAATCCGGCGATCGGGTACATGCCGCAGCAGCGAGCCTTCGATCCCGATCTCCCGCTTCGCGGTCGCGATCTGGTGCGATTTGGCTTGGACGGGAACCGATGGGGTTTCACGCGAGATTCGCAAGGGGCGGAGCGCCAGGTCGATGAGATGCTGGCACTGCTCGAGGCGCAGGCGTTCGCAGACTATCCGGTTGGACGCCTCTCCGGCGGGGAGCAGCAGCGCCTTCGAGTCGCCCAGGCCCTGATCGGCAGGCCGCAGCTGCTGCTCTGCGACGAGCCACTACTCAGCCTGGATCTGAATTATCAGCAAGCGATCGTGCAATTATTCTCGGAGTGGAATCGCCAGCGGGGCGTCACCGTCATCTTCGTCACACATGATGTCAACCCCCTGCTGGCCGCGATCGACCGCGTGTTGCTCCTCGCCGGCGGTCCGTGGGCGGTCGGCGATGTCAATCAGGTGTTGACGTCCGAGACCCTCACCCGCCTTTATCGGCGGCCGGTGGAGGTCGAGCGCATCAAAGGGCGGGTCGTGGTGCTCGGTGCTGAACTTGGAGGGCACGAGCCCCTGCACGTGCATGGGGGGACCGGCCGATGACGTCCCTGTGGCACTACGCGTTTGTGCAGCACGCGCTTGCCGCCGGGGTGATTACCGCCATCCTCGCGGGTTGTGTGGGGCCGATCGTCACGGCCCGCAACATGTCGTTTGCCGTGCACGGCTTAGCCGAAGTCGGCTTTACGGGGGCGGCCGGGGCCGTCATGCTTGGGGCATCGCCGATGCTCGGGGTGCTGACGGCCACCTTTGCCGCCGCGGCCGCCATCGGCGTCCTGGGAGTGCGCCTGCGCGAGCGCGATATCGCGATCGGGAGCGTCCTGGCCTTCGGCATCGGCCTAGGCATCCTGTTCTTGAGTCTCACCAAGCGCTATGCGACGGAGGCATTCAGTATCCTCTTTGGATCGATCCTGGCCGTCAGCCAGCAAGATTTACTGCGGGCTGCCGCCGTCGGAGCGGTCGCCTTGACCGCCCTGGGGGTGATCTACCGGCCTCTGCGGTTTGCCAGCGTCGATCCCGAGGTGGCGGAGGCCCGCGGCGTTCCCGTCCGCCTGCTCTCCTCGGTATTCCTGTTGCTCTTGGCGCTCGCGGTCTCTGAGGCCGTCCAGGTGGTCGGGGTGTTGCTGATCCTGACGCTGCTCATCGTGCCCTCTGCGGCCGCGCAGCGCCTGACCCCTCAGCCCGGACTGGAGCTTGCGTACAGCGTGGGAATCGCACTCGTCGCCACCGTCGGCGGCCTCGCCAGCGCGATCTACACATCGCTCCCGGTTGGTTTCTTCGTATCGGCCTTCAGCTTCGCCGCCTACGTGCTCGCGCGCCTGATCAGTGGTACGCGGGCCGCGGCGCAGGTCGGCCAGAGTCCGGTCGCACGAACCCAGGACGAGTAACCTCCGCCCATCTGGTGTGGCGGGTCTTCTGGGGCAAGGTGCGGATCCCGGGGATCGG
Source organism: bacterium (assembly GCA_035279545.1). Taxonomy (GTDB): domain Bacteria; phylum Sysuimicrobiota; class Sysuimicrobiia; order Sysuimicrobiales; family Segetimicrobiaceae; genus Segetimicrobium. The sequence goes on from DATEHM010000257.1 coordinate 7,960, forward strand.
CATCCCTCCGAGGTGATGGGCTTCTTGCAGGATCACCTCAGCTCACGGAACCGGCGGGGTCGACAGGCTGATCGCAACCCCCCCTGGTTACTTCCCCTTGTCGCCCTGATCCCGGACCTGTCCGGTTGAGCAGGTGTTGTACGCGCCGAGGATCTGCACCGCGGCGATCGCGTTGGAACTCCCCCCGGCCAGCCACTGCTGGACGGCCGCACTGGCCATTTGCACAAGCGTCGGGAACGTCTGGTTCTGGGCGCACAGCGTGACCCCTTGGGTAATCACGCCCGGGTTTCCGTATGCCGCTCGTGCGGCGTCTGCAACCCCGGCGGCGTAGCCAGCTCGAAAGCCCTGATTGTAGGCGTCGCCGCCAAGGAAGTACTGTCGCAGCTGATCCCGGGTGACCACCTGGGCAGACGCCGCTACGCTTGCTCCCAGGACGATCACGCCGACGAGCATCGTTACGTATCGCATCGTTATCACCTCCGCCACGCCTACGATGAACCCAACCGGGGAACGGGGACGGGCGATCTTTACCGAACGGGATCCCCGGTGTTTATGCATCGGGGTGGAGCCCCCCTAGGGTATTCTTGATGGGGCTCGAACTATTTACCGCCGAATATGCCATCCCTGGTTGCACAGAGTGTTCAGGTCCAATCGGGATTTCCGTTTCCGGTCCCCGATCACCTTCCAGCCAAAGGCCCCAGGTATCGGACGGACCGTGTCCGGCATCCCCCGGGTCGCTGCATTTAGAACCTATCCCAAAACCGTCAGCCGGTAGGATTAGGGCACATGCAAAATGCACCAGCCCACGATAGTTTTCCGCCCGCTTCTCAAAGCGGATGCGGAGTTTGCGAAACCGGTTGTGCCACGCGCCGGTGCGCTCGACGACCCAGCGGCGTGCGGGATGTCGTCGACGCCGCGGAGCGCATTCACCGCGGCGGCGGCTATGGGGAGTGTAGTGTCGCTTCCGGACCGCCGTCTCGATCTCCGGGAAGTCGTACCCTTTGTCGAGGCACAGATGCTGGGGATCCTCGAGCGTCGGACGCGGGCGCCGGACGACGAGGCTATCCAACGTGGTTGTCGCCGCTTTCATGTCGTGCGTGTTGGCGCCGGTTACCACCACGGCCAGCGGGGCGCCGCCTTGGTCGGTCAGTGTGTGACGCTTCGTACCGAGCTTGCCACGGTCCGTCGGATTGGGGCCTGTTTGCGCCCCCCAACGGCGCTTTGACTATGGCGCTATCCAGCGATTGCCAGCGCCACTGGATCCCCCGAAGGTCATCGTACCGGGTCAACAGCTTGCCCCAGAGCCGCTGGAAGATGCCGGCCTGGACCCACTCCTGGATGCGACGGTGGCAGGTGGACCCTGACCCATATTCCCGGGGCAGAGCCTTCCACTGGCAACCCGTACGAAGCACGTACAGGATGCCATCCATGACTTGGCGGAAGGGGACCACCGGACGCCCGTTGGTCCCAGGCGGTTTCTCGGGAGGCAAGAGCGGCTGGAACTGGGCCCAGAGATCGTCGAGGATACGCCAAATCGTGCCCAACCGTCGCTTCGACCGATGCCGCGTCGCCATATGCGTCGACCTCTGCTGCGATGAAAGTAGGTAGCGGTTCAGTTTGAATTGTCCACGACGATGAGGCCGCGGATGCGTCCCGCATCAACCGCTTTCATTCGCAGCAGAGTGGCTTCATTTGCCGCCAAACCGTCTCTTCAACGCAGGCCGTAGCTGCTCTGCACCGCGCTGGAAACCCACGCTGCTGCGCGCCGCGGATGGACGCTGAGCCAGATTCGCCGCCCTTCGGTCCACAACGTGATCTCGAGCGTTCCTGGCTGGTTCTCCCTCCGAAAATGCCAGTGCACTGAACCAGGGTAAGTTGCCGCCGATCTTTTCAATCGCACTGACAATCCGGCGTGCGTGCACGCCAACTCGATGAACCGGTCCGCACGAGAAAGGTCACGGGCCTGTGCAACTTTGATTTCCACTTTGCCCTGCGTGGAGGGCACAAATGTGCGGGCTCGCGGAATCGCCAAGTTGCGGCCGCCGCCGCGCGGACGTCTCAGCGCAGTGCACGCTCCAGGACGGGGACCATAACCAGGAGCTCCTTCTGGCTTCGGTAAAACTCGAGACAGGGACGCGATGTGTCTACGTCCGGTCTGCGGAGGAGCGCTTGAATCGTAGGGCCGATTAGGCCTAGATGCTGCTCCCAATCCAGGATCCGTCGGCGGACATATTTGCCGCCCGGGAGGGTCCAGGTTGGGTGCGGCAGCGAAGAAGGATCGTCGCCAGGATCGATGGCCACGCAGGCTCGATATTCATCACCCAGCACGACGCCGTAAAACCTCCGACCTTTGAGGGAGAGCAGTTTGGCTTCCAGCGCCTCGAAAGCCCGCGGCGCTTGCTCGGCAATCGACTTGCCGGCCTGCCCCGCCACGAACATCACAGGAGTGTCAGGCAGCATCACTATGGTATCGTCAGTCATTGATGCGACCCGATCGGACTGTCTCAGCGGATTACGCACCTTGGTGTTCGAACGTAGGAAAACCCCCTCCATCCGAATATACGCATCTTCGATATGATCATCTTCACTTTGTTCGGCATAGGGCTCCTGCCGAACAAAGCCGGTGTTACCCATTTGGATTACCCAAACTGATCCACTACCTAAAAGTGCGACCACTGGTCATGGCGGTATACACAGTCCCAAAAGTTTGGTTCATCGGGTAAAAGCGGGAAAGCCTTACAAGTGCGTGCTACAACAGCGGAAAGCCTTGCCAGAGACCTACTTCAGCGAAATCGAGCCCGCACAGGGAGCTGGGCATCTCATGGAAGGGACGAATAACGAACATACGTACAGATACGAGGCCTCACCTGCGCCGCTGCCGGCCCCTCAAACGAGTACCTCCCGCTCCGTCGGCCGTCAAGGACAAGGCCTGCGGCCCGCTGCGCGATCCTTGACCGCCTCAGTCGCGTGAGAAAGCAGCCCGCCAAGGCCGGCAGCACCCTGCCTTCACGACCACACCCCATTTTGCCGGGTTCCCCGGTTTCTCCGGATGAACCAAAAGTTTTGGGATAGGCTCAGCCGATTTCTCAAACACCTCCCGGGACCCGTCCCGGTCTACGCCGGATGCGAAGGTGCTCCTGGCGATGTTGGAGAACCGCGAAGCGTGAGGGATTTGCGGCCGTTGGGCGATTGATGGTCAACTCGGGATCTCGCAGCGAGCTCGATTCCAGTACTCTGGCTCCCTCCGCCCCGGCCGACGCCGAGCCGCCCGTCGCGGATCTGGAATCACTCCTCTGGCTGAACAATGCGCTGCAGGTCCTGTCCACCGCGGCGTGGTATGTCGCCGCGCCGTTCGTCCCCCTCTACCTTGCCTCCCAGGGGACACCGGTCGGCGTCATCGGAGTGATTATCGGGCTCTCCGGCGTCGTGCCGCTGCTGATTTCCCTCCACGCCGGCGCGTTGGTGGATGAGCGCGGTCCCGCCCTGGTCACGAAAGGCGCGGTGCTGCTGTATGCGATTGCCGGGGTGATCCTGACGGCACTGCCTGCCGTTTGGCCGGTGGCCGTCGCGTACGCGCTGATGGGGATCGCCAATATCGGGTTTGCCGTGGCCTCGCAGGCCGTGGTGGCTGCGGCCAGCACCCCGGCTACGCGAGTCCGGAACTACGGGTACTATTCCCTCTGGAACTCGGCCGGAGCGGTTATCGGCCCCATACTCGGAGGGTTCATCACCGGCCACTTCGGCTACCGGACGGCGTTTGCGACGGTGTGGCTCCTGATGATCCCATCATTTGCCATCGCTGGATCGCTCCGCGGGGCGCTAGCGCCCCCGCGGCGCATCGTATCGTTCGCGATGGCCCACAAGCTAGCCGGCACAATTCTGCGCGAGCGGGAAGTGCGCGCCGTACTCCTCATCTCGTTCATGGTGGTGTGTGGGCAGACGCTGCAGCAGTCGTTCTATCCACTCTACCTGCACAAAGTGGGGCTATCCACAACTCTCATCGGGGTCATCATCGCCACGATCAGCCTGGGCTCGATGGTTGTTCGCTCGTCCCTGACGCGGGGCGTGGAGTGGTTCGGCTACGCATGGCTGCTCGTCGGCGCGACCGCGCTCCTGGCGGTCACGCTCGGGATCACCCCACTGCTGAGACAATTCTGGCCGCTCATCTTGGTGTCGGGGCTGATGGGGGCAAGTCTCGGCTTCACCCAGCCGCTGACCATGAGCCTGATGGTGGAATCGGTCGGCGCGGAGTCCTGGGGAGTGGCATTCGGGATGCGTCAGGGGGTGCAGCGAATGGGGGCGATTATGAGCCCAATCGTCTTCGGGCTGGTGACCACGGCCTCCGGGGTCGAGTCGGCGTTCTTCCTCGGGGGCGCAACGCTCCTGGGAGCCGTGCCGATCATGGCGAGCGCCACCCGACATCTCCGCCGCCAACAGCGCACGCCCTAAATACAGAACCGGGACGGACGATTGGGGAGCGCGCGGTTCCATCGGGTGCGCGCGCCCACGATGGGCGAGGGAGGAGGCGACCCGAATTGGACCTGGCGCTGGTTGGAAAGGTCGCGCTGGTCACAGGTGGCAGCCGGGGGATCGGAAAGGCGATCTGCGGGTGTCTGGCGGCAGAGGGATGCCATCTCGGCCTCTGCGCGCGGGACCGGGGGGAACTCGAGCGAACGGTCGGCGAACTTCTGGCGCGCGGGGTCAAGGTCCACGGCGCGGTCGCCGACGTGACCGTCCCGGGAGCGGTCGAACGGTTTGTCGATGAGGCCGCCGCGACGTTCGGGGAGATCCACCACCTCGTGGCCAATGTCGGGGGCACGATAGGGCAGGGGTTTTTCGAGGCGACGCCCGAAGATTGGGCGCAAACGTTCAACCTCAATGCGCTTCATGCCGTCCGCGCGATTCGAGCCGCCCTTCCGTATATGAAGCAAACCGAAGCGTGCAGCATCGTCATCATCGGCTCCATCTCTGGGCGGAAACCCGGGCCCAAACCTCAGTACGGAGCGGCCAAAGCGGCGGAGATCTTTCTCGCCGGCGCGCTCGCCCGGGAGCTGGCCCCCAAGCGCATTCGGGTGAATACCGTCAGCCCGGGCTCGATCTTGTTTCCCGGCGGCGGGTGGGACCGTTTCCGGACGCAGAATCCCGACCGCTTTGAGGCGTTCGTGCATCGGGCGTTCCCCTGGGAGCGGCTCGGCACCGCTGGCGAGGTGGCCGACGCCGTCACGTTTCTGCTCTCTCCGCGGGCCCGATGGATCAACGGCGCCAACATCGCGGTGGACGGTGCCCAAGATGAGCCGACGGCCCCGTAATCGCGTCACGTCGATTTCTGTGCATGCATCCCGGATGGGAGAGCAGATCGATCGTTGAAGGTCGTGTGCGGCAGGGGGCTCCTGTTCCTGTGGCCCGCGGCGTTGATCGGGTCAGCAAGGGGCCGGGTGAGACGACACTGCCCCGGGGGCGGCCTCCTCCCGCTTAGCGCACCAGCCGCTCGAAGTCCTCGAACACCGCGTCGGGGCTGAGCGGCTGGTTGATCAGATGCTGGGCGAATTGCTCCTGGCAGAACGCGGCCACCATCGTGCGGTTTTCTCGGCACCCGTACGGTGCGAAGCCCGCCCCCATCAGCGCGGTTTGGTCTTCCAGGTCGGCAAGCAGCCACGGGCTCGACTCGTGAAGGATCCGATGGTTCTGGTCGGAGCGCGCTCGAGCCGCCACAAAGGCCCTGAAGATGCTCGCCGCCACCCAAGGGTGTGCATCAATCAACGCCCGCCGAAGCGCAACTACGTGATGGGCCGGATAGATGCCCGTGCGAAGGTAATACTCCCGTTCAGCGGCACGATAGTCCGGGTAGAGGCGAGTGATCTCCGATGGCACCTCGTGGAACGCACGCGGAGGCCAGGGGCAGATGATGGCGTCAATCTCCCCGGCGAGGAGGAGGTCGCTCAGCGCCCGGCCCCTCGGTGCGTCCTCGACGCCGGCGGGCAGGCCGCCCGCGGACGGAGATGGATCGGCGGGATCGACGGGGCCGACCAGCCACCGGATGCGCTCGAGGGGGATTCCCCGTTCACGCAGGATCGCCCGACTCCACGTGTTCCCGCTCGCCGGCCACGCGTCGGTCGCCACTCGCCGGCCGACCAGCTGGGCCACTTCGGTGAGGCCGCTGTCGCGGCGGACGAAGAAGCAGCGGTGACGAAATTCGCGCATGATGAAAATGGGCAGCCCGACCAGCGAGCGATCTCCGGCCGCGAGTCGCTGGACGTAACGACTGAAGGACACCTCCCCGCCGTGAATGGCGGTGTCGTCGCGGAATCGCTCCAAACCGTCGAACGCCCGGATCAGGGTAAGGTCCACCCCTTCGGGGGTCACATCGCCCAGGGCCAGGGGTGCCACGTAGTCATAGTCACGGGTTGCGATCGTCACGGCCGGCCGGGTGGAACACATGAACTCCCTCCGCGTTTCTGCGTGAGTCGTTGGGCGGGCGGTCTCGAGGCGCCTGCCGGAAACGGCGTGCCCTTCGCCGTCTCACCGGTCGGAGCCCGGCTACGTTGAGGGGAACGGGCTGTCGGTGCGAGAGGCCTGCGCGGCCTTGCGGCGCCTCGCCGGCCTCAGGGAGGAAGGCGGCGAGTCCCTAGACGGGCTTTGCAATGACATAGACCAGGGCTGAGCCCTCAATCGTGCAGATTTGGGGACGCATGAGCATCATGGCGGTCTGTTTGTGGGGAGCGGTGAACGCCTGTAGCTCGGCGAGGGTGTGCAGGTCGAGCATCTTACCCATCTCGGTTCCAGCCGGGATGAGGGTGCCGACGGTATCTTCGCGTAGGGTGGGCACGAAAATCCCGCCCACCTTGGCGCGTACGGCTTCCGTCGTGCTCACGTCGATGGCTTTTTCAGCCGGAGCGGGGGGAGCGTCAAGAGCAAGCACGCCAAGGGTAAAGAGCGCGCGCTCGAGGCCTTTGGCATTGCGTTCGATCCAATACATTTCCTTGCTCGAACGCCCGCCCACTTCGACATTTGCCACTTTGATGCCCAACGAGCGGGCGTAGGTGGTGAGACCGCCGCGCTTGTTGGGGGCGGTGCTGATGAAGGGCGCCCCTAAATCAGCCGCCAGCTGTTCGGATCCTTCGAAGCGTTTGACGAAGGCGTTGACGCACCACGTGCCACCGCCGTGCAGGTCGACGACCACATCGCTGTCGGCGATCAACGGGGCAACGGCGGCCGCGAGGCGGTCAGTGTGCGAGCCACCGGGGTTGCCCGGGAACACACTGTCCAGGTCGACAGGGTTTGGGGAGTCGATCCAGGAATTGCGGCGTTCGACCTCGGCCGCGAGCGCGTTGGCGGTCAAGATGACGCGCAGGCGTCCTGTGAGCTTCGCCACCGGGTGCTGGCACAGCATCTTGATCGCCAGGGCCGACCAAGGGCCCTCGTCGCCGTGTGTCCCCGCGATGAGCGTCACGCGGGTGCCCGTCGTACCGGCTTCGCCGTACTTGAGCGGAATGTACTGGGCGGCGGCGTGGGCAGTGACCCGAACTTCATGCCATCTCAATGATTCATAAATGGTCTTCAACGTGAGATCCTCCTCGAACGTGAGCAAGGTATGTTCGTCCCGTACGGCTGGGCGCACACGCGCCACTCACCCGGGGAATTGCCACTCGACAAGATGGGCCAACATACGCGCGAAGACGAGGCGCTGAGCGAACGGCCATGGTTGAAACTCCCCAACGCCTGCGTTTCAGTCCGCATCATTCCTGTACCATTCCTGGCGCGAGCGAAAATCGTCCGGGTATAGCGTGACCTTTTCGGCCGCGAACTCAAAGTCGTAGCCCTCCCGCGCGACGGTCTGGACGAGAGTCGCGGCGTCGAAGCGATAGCCGCTGAATCGGCTGGGTGGCTGTGCGGCGAGCCATACCCACGCTTTGCCGAGGTCGACCGGGTCCGCCCATTTCGCGCGGAGTTCCGCCGGCGTTTGATCGTACTCTGCCCAGGTCATCCGTGTCGGCTTAATGCGGCTACCCGGGCCGATCGTGTTGAGCGCGATGTTGTGGGACCTGGCTTCGAGCGAGAGCGCTTTGACAAACCCCTCGACTCCGTGCTTGATCGTGCAGTACGCGATCTCCTCTTTATAGCCGCGGACGCTGGAGCCGCTGGCGATGCCGATGATGTGGCCCCCGCCCTGTGCTTTCATCTGATTCCAAACGGCGTACGCGCAGTTGAACAATCCCCCGATGCCGACATTGATCTGACGCGTCCATTCTTCCGGCGTGGTCGCTTCGAATGTAATCAGCGGCATGTAAATCGCATTGTCCACCACCACATCCAGCCGCCCCCAGCGATCGACGATCCTCTTCACGATGCCCTGGCACTCGGCGAGGTCGGCAACGTCAGAGCGGAAGGTCTGGAAGTCTGTGCCGTCGGCGGCAAGGTCGCGAGCGCAGCGCGCAAGTTCGTCGCTGATGTCTGTCACAACAACCCTCGCACCCGCAATGCCGAGCGCTCGGGCGATTCCCCATCCCAGGCCGCGCGCCGCACCGGTGATGAGGGCGACTCTATTTTTCAGGAGCATCATCGTCCGGCCCTTTCGTGTTTTTGGGGTTGTGGCCCGGCGCAGCCTCCAAGCGGCGGCGGGGCCGGAACCTTCATCCCGTCGTCGTCGCAAAGCGACCGCGGACGCCGCGGGCGCCGGCGGTCCGGAGGTAGCCCGCACTTCACGCGAGGGTGCGTGCGAACGCGAATTCCCGCTCGAGGGTGTTGCGCAGCTGGTGGCCAACCGCATCCGACAGGCTCAGCAACGGCGGCCGCACGTTGCGCCATCTGCCGTCACCGGACCACATGGCGAGGAGACACTTCTGGGCCGGTATCGGCCCATATTCTTGAATCTTCAGCCTCAACTTTTTCACGGCATCGTGCTGGCGCTTGGCCTCGGCCTCCTTGCCGTTGTGGTACAGGGAGACGATCTCCGCAATCTGCGCGGCATTGATATTGGCGGTGGCGGTGATACAGCCTGGCGCGCCGAACGAGAGGGCCTCCAACAGGGTCAGCTCCGAGCCCGGATACACGATCAGCCCGGGCACCTCTGTCAGCAGTCTACGCGTATTGTCCCAGTCGCCTGAACTGTCTTTGATACCGACGATCTGGGTCGGGAACGTCGAGCGGAGCCGCTGGACGAGAGCGATGGACAGGCCTACCTGCGAAATCGGCGGAATGTGATAAAGATAGACGCGGAGGTCATCTGACGCGACGCTTTCGATCAGACCGGCAAAATGGGCAAACAGGCCTTCGTCGGGGACGTTCTTGAAGTAGAACGGTGGCAGCACCATCACACCGGCGCAGCCACGATCGAGAACATGGCGAGTGAGCCTGATCGTATCGGGCAGGTTCGTCAGGCCTGTCCCCGGGATCAGTTTCTTGGGATCAATGCCGGAATCGATCAAGCCCTCCAGCGCCGTCATCCGTTCTTCAATCCCAAGGGAGAGCGCCTCGCCCGTAGTGCCGAACGGCGCGAGTCCCGCACAGCCGTTCTCGAGAAGGTGCCGCGAATGACCGGCGAACAGGTTATGCGCGATTGTCAGATCGTCATTGAACGGTGTGAGGATCGGCGCGATCACTCCGGAGATTGGCTCAAGCCGGCCCTTCATCGATGATTCCCCCTTGTGCACCACCCGTGCTGGCGCTCCTCCTCGTCGCTGGTTCATGGCGCCGCGCGTCATGGTGCGACCGCACCGCCCGTGATCGATTGAACGACGGACGGCGTCGAGTAGAGCGTTCTCCATTATCTTCAAGGTTCGCGCTCGGCGCCCGTTCACCTTGACATCCGGCGACCTACCTTCCTCTGTGCGCACGAGGCGTGGGGCGCGTGTTCCACCTGTCGGGGTGTCTCTGGGGAGATGCTCGAGGGCCCAGAGGAAGTTTCAGTTCTATAATAGTACGGCTGAATCCGCTCTGATTCGCTTGGCGGAAGCAGGATGCTTGAAAGCAAATGGACGCCATCATATGGACAATAGACTAGTCTTAACGTCGTCTAGCGGCAGGGGGTTTTCAGCACATCAACCCCTTCTGCTAC
>DATEHM010000258.1:0-7466 GCA_035279545.1 bacterium
CGGGCCCGCCGCCGCCGCGGTCCGACCCACTCCCCCGCCGCACCCCCCGACGTCCGAGGGCGCCGCCATAGCGCCCGCCCCCGCGGCGGCGAAGATGCGCGCGATCATCGCCCGCCGGATGCTGGAGAGCCTGCAGAACACGGCCCAGCTGACCCTGACGACGGAAGCGGACATGGATGAGGTCGTGCGGCTCCGAGGCGAGGTGGGACAAGAGCTCGAGCGGCGCGAGGGCGTCCGGGTGACCTATACGGACCTCATCGTCCGCGCGGCGGCCGTCGCCCTCCGCGAACATCCCCGGATCAACGCCCGCTGGGAGGGCGAGGCTGCCCGGCTGCTCCCCGAGATCCATATCGGCGTCGCCGTTGCCCTTGACGAGGGGCTGGTCGTGCCGGTGGTGCGCCATGCCGACCGGGCGACGCTCGGGCAGATCTCCGCCGCCGTCCGCGATCTGTCGGAGCGCGCGCGGGCCAGCCGGCTGCGGCCGGAGGAGATGCAGGGGGGCACGTTCACCGTCACCAACCTGGGGATGTTCGATGTGGACGCGTTTACCCCGGTGCTCAATCCCCCCGAGGCGGGCATCCTCGGCGTGGGCCGGCTGCACCGCCGGCCGATCGCCGTGGGCGACCGGATCGAGGTGCGTTCTCTGATGGTGCTGTCGTTGACGTTCGACCACCGGGTCGTCGACGGGGCTCCCGCCGCGCAGTTTCTCCAGCGCGTGAAATTTATTCTCGAGCACCCCTACTTGTTGCTGCTGCCCTGACCGCCCCGACGATCCGCCGGGGGACAGCGGACGACGTCCCGCGCATCTGGCGGATCTTCTACGACACGGAATACCAGGGGCGCCCATCCCCACCCCCGCGGGCGCCGATCCCGCCGTACTTCCGGCATGAGGTCGAGGCGGGGCAGGTCTGGATCGCGGAGGTGGCCGGAGAGGCTGCTGGGTTTGCCGCGCTGTTCCTGCGGAGCGACGTCGGGTTTCTCAGCGAGTTCTTCGTCGATCCCCGCCACCAGTCGCACGGCATCGGCCGACAGCTCTTGGACCGGCTCCTGGCGGGAGGTGCGCGCTGTTACTGCGCGCTGAGCTCGAGCGACCCCCGCGCCCTTTCGCTGTACGTTCGCGCGGGGATGCACCCGCGGTGGCCGCATTACCAGCTGGCCGCAACGGTCGGCGAGCTCCGCGGCACCCCGTCACCCCAGATCAGCATCCTTGCGGCGGCCCCGGGCGATCCGGGGATCGTAGAGTGGGACGGTCGGATCGGCGGACGCGCGCGTCCCGAGGATCACGCATTCTGGCACGCCGGCTTCGGGGCCACACCGGTCTGGGTGGAACGCCGGGGCGCGGCGATCGGGTACGCGTACGTCCGAATCGGCCGGTCCGCCGCCGAAACGCGCCCGAGCGTTGCCCTCGGGCCCATCGGCGCGGCCTCGGTCCCCGATGCGGCCGACTGCGTCGCCGCACTCGTGCACTGGGTCCGCGATCGCGGCGAGGTGGTGCAGGTGGCGGTTCCGGGTCCGCACCCGGCGCTCCCTCACCTGCTGGCGGCGGGCTTTCGGATCCGCTACGTGGAGACATTTGTCTCCTCCTGTGCGCGTCCCTTTTGCGATCCGAGGGCCTATGCGCCCGGAGCGGGGCTGGAGGGCAGCACGTTCTTCTGAGGCGAGGATCTCCTCCGCCGCGGGTAGGCGTCCGGGCGCCAAGGGTCCGTGTGCGGCAGTGTCCGTCCCCCGCTGGGTCCAGAATCGGGGGGGTTCGGTGCTCGAGGGGTGCTAGAATAGGCACACGGCGATGCGATTCCGTCCGGAGGTCGATTACTACGAGATCCTCCAGGTGCACCCGCGGGCGTCCCAGGAGATGGTGAAGAAGGCGTATCGCACGCTGATGGGCGAGATGGGTGGGCACCCCGACCTGGGGGGGGATGAGGAGCGCGCGAAGATCATCAACGAAGCCTACACCGTCCTCGGCGATCCCGAGGTGCGGCGAGGCTACGACGCCGCCCGGGCCCGGTCCGGCCTAGGGGTCCGATCGACGGGAGCGGCCCGGGCCGACGGAGGGGGCACGGGGTCGATGGGTCCGGCACTGCAGCGCCTGGAGGAAACGGCGTCGAAGGTGCTGCTTTCCGCGGCGGTGATCGCGGCGGGCGTGATCGTCGCCCGCCTCTTGCGGAGCCCGACCCTCGATCTCGCGGATCTGCTCGTGCTCGTCTTCGTCCTTCTGCGGATCTGGCGCCAGGTGTCGTCGTTCGAGCGAACCTGAGCGATCGGCTGATGTTGCCCCGCGGGCGATCGGCGTGATAATAGAAGGGGAGAGGTCACTCGGATGGTCGTGCTGGCGGTCGGGGACGAAGTAGACGAGCGGCTCTTGGGGGAGAACCTCCCGGAGCAGTTTGGCGGTGTGCGCCTCATCCTCTCCTGCGGTGACCTCGCGGCCGAGTATCTCGATGCGCTCGTCGACCGGTTCCAAGCCCCCCTCTTGTACGTGCGGGGTAACCACGACGTCCGGTACCGGGACGCCCCCCCGCCCGGCGACAACATCCACGGCCGCATCGTCACGGTGGGGGGCCTCAGAATTCTCGGCTTCGAGGGCTCGCCGTGGTACAACGGAGAGGGAATTCAGTACACGGAGCGGCAGATGTGGTGGCGGGTCGCCGCGGCCCGCCCGGCGGTGTGGCGCGCCCGGGGCGTCGACATCGTCCTGACGCACACGCCGCCGTTCGGGATCCACGACGGCCGGGACGTCTGTCACACAGGGTTCAGGATCTTTCGCGGGCTGCTGGAGGCGTACCGGCCGCGGTACTTCGTGCACGGACACAACCACCTGTCTTACGTGCCGATGGCCAGCCGGGTCACGGTCACCGGTGACACCCGGGTCGTCAATGCCTTTCGCTCCGTCATCATCCCCGTAGCGGCATCCGTCCCGGTGTCCGCCTGACCGGCCGCGCCCGCACTCGGATGGCGACGACGTTCAAGGAGTTCGAGGAGGCGCAACGCGCTCGCGGCGCGCTGGCGGCACGGCCGCTGGGGGTGATCCAGGTCCCCATCGCCGAGATCGTCGGCAGCGTCGGCCGCGCCCGCTATTTTCCTCGCGGCCTGCGGCCGGGCGCCGGGCTGACCCCTTCGCGCGTCCGGCGGTTGGTGGCGGCGCTCGACCACGGAGAGGTGCTGCCCGCGGTCGTGCTTTACCGCCTTGGCCACGAGTACTACATCGTCGACGGCCACCACCGGGTCGCCGCGGCGCGGTTGGCCGGGCAGCAGGACGTCGATGCTGAGGTCGTCGCGTTCATGCCGGAGGGGCACCGCCCCGAGGATGTGGTCGCGCGCGAGCGTGTGCTCTTCGAACAGCGCACGGGCATCACCACCATCGTGCTGCACGAGATGGGGCAGTACCCGAAGCTCCTCCGGTGGATCGACGACTACCGGCGCCAGCGGGGTCGATCGCTGCGGAGCGCGGCCCGCGAATGGTACACAAAGGTCTATCTGCCCACGGTCGACGAGCTTCGCCGCCGGCGCCTCCTGCGCGCGTTTCCGGACCGGTCGCTCGGAGACCTGTTCGTGTATCTCGCGGACCACAAATGGATCATGAGCAAGGCGGCGGGGAGGGATATCGGTATCCCGGCCGCCGTGGAGAGCTTCGCGCGGTATGTGACGTCGAGCCGGGGGTCGGGGGGGTTCGTACGCTGGCTTGGCAGCCTGGCCGGCGTGGTCCGGCGGGCGCGCCGGAGGATCGTCGCGGGTCCTCCCCGCCGCCGGCGTTCGACCGCCGGCCCTCGCTGACCGGGGTCTGAATACGCACCGCCGCCGGCGGTCCCGCGGCGCGGCGGGCCTGCCCCGGGTTCTCCTCGCCCCTCGCCGGCCTGGATGAGCGCGCAGAACGGGGAGTTCCCTGACACCCATCCAGACGCTAGTGGACTTGGAAGGAGAGCAACTCGCTGGACTTTCCCGCCGTCGCCCCCCAATAATCGGTCGTCACCCACGAAATCTTCACGTAGCTCTTCACCCTCGGGGCATACCAGACAAGGAACTCGCCACAGCGGCCTTGCTGGGTCTGGTTGCACTGGCTTCCCTTGATGCGATATGCATCAAAGGTTCCCGCCGGAACGGTCACGGCCTCATACGCGTCGACGACAGACGTGGTGGTGAACTTATTCGTCCCCGAGGCGTCGTTGCCCGCCGGGCCCTCCGTGTCGAAGGACCACCGTTCGTTCATCTGCAGCGGCCACTGGAAGCGGGCAAACCAACTCGGGGAGAAATCGAAGCCAACCTGGAACGTGCTGACGTTCGGCCCGCTGTGATCCTCCAGCGTATAATGATCGGCTGCGACCTCACGAACCGTAAATGTGAACGACGCCCCACCAGGCCCGATGTACGTCCACGTGTCGTCCACCGCCCAGAGGGGGCGCGGGGTCACCTGTGCCGGGGGCTGCCCGAAGGAGGTCGTGGGCAGGGCTCCCGCCGCCGTCGCGAGAACGACCACGAGCCACCACCGTGTCATTGTGCGCCATCACCTTCCCTTGTGCCTTCTTTCCCTGACGGCCACGCGGACTCCTGGATACGGGGAAATTGCCCCGGAGGTGCGCAAAATTTATGGGGCCTGGGGGAAGCCGACCAGCGGCAATCGGCGCTCCCCACAAGCCCCCGAGGACGTGATAGTGCAATGAATGTGTATGCCCAAAGAGGACGCGGCGTAGACGGTGCGAGTCGATTCGAAACCGGGGGGGGCAGGGATGGCGGGCATCAAGGTGTTGGTGGCCATCGCGCACCCGAGATCTCGGAGAGCGTTGGCCATGCGCGGCGGCGAGTGCGGGAAAAGGAGCGGGCTTAGCCCTGGGACTGCGTCTGCCGATCGCGCGGGAGCACTCGTTCCCAGGCGGTCCAGCTGTCCTTGGTGATCCCAGTCCGTTGGGCGATGGTCGCCATCTCGTCCTCTGCGGGAGGTTCCCCCACCTCCAGGTGGAGGATCCGCGTCTCCAGCATGTCCAGCACAATACCGGCTTGTCGGATACTGTAGCCCTGAGATCGCCGCCATTGTTTCAGCGGGTGACTTTCCCGCCATTCCTGGGTGCGCAGACGAAGATCGTCCATCGTGGGTTTATCCCTCGGCACGAATTCCGTCAGGGGCCGCCGACGGTCGGTCGTCGCAAGTGTCCCGGACGGTCACACGGACTTGCATCGCATCTTCCACCATTGCGCCGTCGTGCGCCGGTGGCCGGAGTGTCCATACCACATGCCGGCCCGCGCCGCACAGGGGTCGCCGACTTGAAGGGTCAAATACCGGGCATAGCCGGCCGGGGACATGTAGTTCGTCCCCGCTGAGAATGGGGTGAGGGCGGCCTCGGTCGGATACGGCTGAGCCGACGCTTCCCCCAACATCGCCGCGAACATCACCGCACCTACTACGACGAACGCGATCTCCTTCATTGGCCTCATCCTCGATTGGAGTGCGAACTGCATCCTGGAGGGGAGGCGACCCCCGCCCCTCGATGAGCGTCTGCCCCGTCGGATTTGCCGTTCCTTGTTGGCTCTCACGGGAGGCCCGAGCTGGTAAGTGTACCGCCCGGATCGTATCGCTGGGGGAGGGTACTCCCGGACCACCGGCCGGGGGAAGCGCTCCACGCCTCGGGCGAGGGGAACACATTCAGGGCCGCCGTACTCGACTGCGGTACCCCTTCGACTGCGGTACCCCTTCAGCGTATCAGGGCGCATGAGGCTGCACAAGGAGAGGGTGGCCGATCGTTCGGCCCAATCCCCGCAAGTTGGGTCCCTTAGTGCGGTGTGGGCGTCCTTTCTCAACCGGGGCTGATCCTACCGCCCAAAAGCGACCAGTGGGGCGCTCCCTGCAGCCCGGACGCCAGGATACCTCGAGGCATGGTGACGCGCCAGCGCTTGACCAACGCGGATTGGACCCTAGTCCCCTCAAGATTTGATGCCGCAGCACAGTAACTTCGTGCCCGTCACGCTCGTGACAGATGCCAGATTTCCCGTCCGAACTTTGCGGGGAACAACCCTGCGGAGTTCGAGCGCACGTTCGCAAGGAATATCTCACCGTCGTCGGAGAATGTGTCGTCATCTATATCACATCGCGGAGGTCCAGAAGATGACTCTGCTCATGGTCGCCGTATTGGTGCTTGTGCTTGGCCTGGTCGCTTCGCGATGTGCGGTGGGTCTGGATACGTTGGGCATGGCGGGGGACAGTGGACCAGGGGATTGAAGGCGATCCCCCTGTCCCAACGGAACAAATGAGTGCCGATCACGGGCTGAGACGATGGTGCCCGGCTGCCTCTCAAGACACCCCCCAAGGACGCGTGACCTAGTTCATCGTTCCAAACGCCTGTTCGTATCCTGTGGATTCTGTGGATACCTCGCCGTCAGACGCCCGCCGACGGCCCTGCCGAAGAGCTATGCGAGGGGAACCTTCTTCCCCCAGCCGGTCGCGCCCTCGTAGGCCGCGGCCACCCGGAGAATAGTGCCCTCATCGAATGGGCGTCCTGCCAATTGGAGCCCCACGGGCAGACCCGCGCCCGTAAACCCGCAGGGCACCGTCAGGCTCGGGAACCCGGTGAAGCTGAACGGCCGGTTGAAGACGGGCGATCCGGTTGATGCCAGCCCAGCCGGTGCCGGGCCGGGGGCGGCGGGGGTTGCCATCGCGTCCACGTCGTCGAGCAGCGCCCGAAGTCGCTGGATCACGAGGGTTCGGATCTGCTGGGCCCGGAGGTAGGTGGGGGCAGGGATTTGGAGGCCCGTTTCGATGATGGCCCGAAGCTTGCTCCCGTAGTCCCCCGGCCGCCTGCGATAGGTGTCGATGTGCACGGCTGCCGCCTCGGCGTTATGAATGAGCTCGTGCGCATCCATTCCCGCCTCGAACTCCTCGGGCAGTCGAATCTCGCGGACTTCACACCCCACCGTCTCGAGCACGCGCAGCGCGGCGAGGGTGAGCTCCTCGGCTTCCGGGTGCACCCCCTCGGTGAAGTATCGATCCGGGACGCCAACGCGGAAGCCTTCCACCCGGGGCTCGCCGTCCGAGGGCCCGAGTGCGGCCGCGTACGGGAGCGGGGTGGGAGCTGAGATCGTCGCCGGGTCGCCCGGATCGGGACCCGCGATCGCATCGAGCAGCAGGGCGACGTCCCTGACCGTGCGCGCCATCGGGCCAGGGTGATCGAGCGTCCAGGCCAGCGGGTGCACGCCGCGCCGGCTGACCCGGCCAAACGTCGGCTTGAGGCCGACGATCCCGCAAAACGCCGAGGGGCGGACGATCGATCCGGAAGTCTGGCTCCCCAGCGCTCCCTGGCACATGCGGGCGGCGACCGCCGCGGCCGACCCGCTGCTCGAGCCTCCCGGGGTGTGGTCGAGCGCCCACGGATTCCGGGCCGGCGACGGGTCGAACGAGGCAAACTCCGTTGTGTGCGTCTTCCCCAGCACGATCGCGCCCGCGTCCCGAAGACGCGCCACCGCCGCGGCGTCTTCGTCGGGCA
>DATEHM010000259.1:0-2982 GCA_035279545.1 bacterium
CTGTCCTCGAGGGTCACGTCCGTCTCCCTCCTCCCGAAGCTTCCGAGGCCTCGGTTGGAGTATTCGGAGGCTGGGCTGTGACCCTCTTCTCATCACCGGAGGGACTCCTCCAAGTGTTAACAATGCATCCAAACAGTACACCCTAGTCCGGGCGGCACGACCTGGAAGCCGAGCCCACCGCTGGCTTCACGAATTCGTCGATCCAGCGTGAGGAGAACCACGTCAGGTACTGCCGACCGGGCCACGAGGGCACTTGCCAGGTGGATGGCGTCCAGCATCCTCACCGGCTCGACCGGAAATGGCCGCTTGGCGCGGTCAAGGATCTCGTCGCGAAGCGGAACGCGGTGCCAGTGCGCGCTGGCCTTCGCCAGAATGCGGCGGCGATCGGCCAGTTCCACCTCCGCGACCTCCTCAAGCGTCCGCGCTCGAATGAGCGCCCGCTCACACTCGACGAGGGTCAGAACCGACGTGAAGACCGATTCTGCACCCGACAGTTGGTGCCGGGCGACCTCTCCGACCGCTTCGCCCAGGAGCCACGCCAAAATCGCGCTCGACTCCGCGTAGATCCTCAACGGGCACCTCGATCGGCGTCGAGCAGCTGCCCGAACAGCTCTACGAAAATTGGCCTCGCGCGCTTAGCGAGCGCAAGGCTTATTTCAACTCCGAGAGGCGTGGCCCTTTGCGTCCGACACACAACCATGTGACCCCGATCGCGATACAGCCGCGCGCGTGTCGGGCCGACCCGCCACGCCCGAAGGCCGGCCCCGCTGTGGCATGGGATCGACCGGAGCGGGAGCAGAGACCCCTGCCCGTTGATCCTCGCCGGGGCCGCGGCGGCCGAACCGCGGCCTCCGGGCGCGCCGACGGCCGGCCCCCCGATGGGAGAGCCGGCCGCGGTCGGGGGGGCGATCCCAGGTTACTTGTTCTGGTTGGCCGCCTGCTTCCAGATTCCCTCGATGGACTTGAGCGCGCTTGCACTCGAGTCCCACATCGCTTTTTGGGTGGCCGCCGACTCTCCGACCAGCTTCCACATCTCCTTGTCCGCAGCGGTCATCCCCGACATCTTGCCCATCGCGTTCCAGTGGGAAACCATCGTCTGATAGTCCTTGCCCGCCTTGTCCAGCGCGGCCTGCGCGGCCTGCAGGGCGGTGTGAGCCCCCTCCAAATTCTCGCTCATTGCCGCGAGCGCTCGAAGCGTCATGACCTGTCCGACGACGAGCATGGCGATCACCAACACCACGGCGACTTTCCAGGGCATCTTCATCGCGTCTCACCTCAACTCGAAGTATGGTGTCCTGCCTCCGATCAGATACGGCCATCGACTCGCCTCGACGTCCCCATCCCCCCTTCCAGGTCTCTGCTCCC
The DNA here is from genome assembly GCA_035279545.1 of bacterium. Classification (GTDB taxonomy): domain Bacteria; phylum Sysuimicrobiota; class Sysuimicrobiia; order Sysuimicrobiales; family Segetimicrobiaceae; genus Segetimicrobium. The sequence goes on from DATEHM010000259.1 coordinate 1,366, forward strand.
ACCGCCCTCTTCGCACTCCTCGGCCGCGCGGATTGGTGGGCGGCCTCAGGCGGCGTGGTTCGGCCGCTGTCGAGGAAATGGATGTTCCGGCGGTTGCGCGGACCTGAAATCGGACGCGGATGACTTGACGGCTTTGGGGGTCTCGCGGGAACCCGCTGGGGACCGGGCATCGCCGTTGGGGTATGTTCGACGACGACGTCCGGCGAAGGCCGGCCGGTCAGATGCTTCCGGGGAGACTCAGGACTGGGGTCGGCTTCCCCTTCGCCAGGGGTCGGGATCTATCGAGGTGGGCCCTCCCGTAGACGACGACCAGGATCTCGATCGCCGCAGTGCAGGCCTCTAGCGCCGCTTCCGCCCCTTGGCGACGCGCCTGGAGGCGTCGCCGCGGGCGGCGCGCTTCCGGCCCGCGGCTTTTTGCTTCCTCTTCGGTTTGCCCGGCTTGGCTGCTCCGGCTCCGTTGTTCCCCATACGTCCCCTCCCGGTCCTTCACCTATGGTGGGTCTTCTGCGTGCGCTGCTTCGATGCTTCCCCGGGCGGGACCGTTCTCCTCCTCGCCTCTTCGGGCTTCGGCCACCGCCTCCTCGAGCGTCATCGTCTGCCCCGTGGCCAAGGCGGCGGCAAACGCCTCCTCGCCCAGGCCCGCGCGCGCCGCCGCCACGGCCCGGTCGTAGTCGGGGCGGTCGGAGGACAAGAGGGGTACGCCGATGGCCTCGCGCAGGGCGGCCGCCGCCCCAAACAACCGCGCCGCCCGCTCGACCTGCCGCTGCGCCGCAGCGAGGCTGGCAAACCCCTCAAGCTGGTAGGCGATCCCTGGCTGGTCCCCCAGTTCGCGGCGGATGTCCAGGCTCTCCAGCAGCAACGCCCGCGCCCGAGCGTAGTCCCCCTGCCTGATGGCCACGAGCCCCAGGTTGCTCAGCCCCATCGCGATGTGCTGTGCGTCCCGAAGTTCGAGCCAGATCGGCAGGCTCTCGCTCAGCAGCGCGAGCGCCTTCGCATCGTCTCCCTGGCGGAACGCCATGCGGCCGAGGTTGTGCAGCGCCAGCGCGATCCCCCATCGATCATTCACCGCGCGCCGCAGCGCCAGGCTCTCCTCGAGCAGGGTGCGCTCCGCCGCGAGGTCGCCCTCGCCGGCGGCGACAAAGGCCATGTTGCCGAGGACCGTCGCCACGCCGCGCGTGTCCCCGATCTCCCGCCACAGCGCCAGGCTCTCCGCGTAGAAGGCGCGCCCCGCCGCGTAGTCGCCCTGACCCCAGACGGCGAGATTGCCGGCCGCCTTGAGCGCCTCCGCCCGCACCGCCCCCCGTGCCGCGCCGCCGGCGCGCAGGAGGGCCTCCACCCATGCGCGCCCCTCGCCGAAGTACCCGCGGACGAACCAGAACCGCCACACGGCCCCGGCCAGCCGCAGTCCCCGCTCGGCGCGTCCGCCCTGCAGCGACCACTCCAGGGCGGCGCGGAGATTGTCGTATTCGACCTCGAAGCGGTCGAACCACGCCGACTGGGCGGCGCCCACCAACTCCGGAGCCGCCCGCTCGGCCAGCGCCAGATACCAGTCCAGGTGCCCGTCTTTCACCCGGGCAACCTCTCCCGCCGCCGCCTGCTGCGCGCCGGTCCCCAGCG
>DATEHM010000260.1:0-11131 GCA_035279545.1 bacterium
GTGATCGGCGCGTCGGGGTACGGCGGCGCGGAAGCGGTGCGCCTCCTGGCGACGCATCCGGAGATCCGGCTCGTCCACGTTACCGCGGAGACCCTGCAGGGCCGGCCGATCGCGGAGCTCTACCCCAACCTGCGCGGGTTCGTCGAGATGACCACGGAAGCGCTGGATCCCGCGGCGATCGGCGCCGAGTCCGACGTGGTGATTGTCTCGCTGCCGAGCGGGAAGGCGGTGGCGGTGGTGCCCGAGCTGCTCGAGCGGGGGGCGAAAGTCATCGACGTCGCGGCGGACTTCCGGCTGCGCAACCCGGCGCTCTATCCCGTGTGGTACCGGTTCACGCACGCCGCGCCGCGCTACCTGGCCGAGGCGGTCTACGGGTTGACCGAGCTGCACCGCGCGGCGATCCGGACGGCCCGCCTCGTCGCCGACCCTGGGTGCTATCCCGCGGCCGCCCTCATCGCGTTGAGCCCGCTGGTCCGGGCGGGGGCGGTGCTCCGTGAGGGGATCGTCATCGACGCGAAATCCGGGGTGTCCGGGGCCGGGCGCGGCGGGAAATCAGGAGGATACGGGTTTGCGGACGCCAACGAGAACGTGCACGCCTACAGCGTCCCGGGGCACGCGCACACCGCGGAGATCGACCAGGAGCTCTCCGCCCAGGCCGGGGGTGAGGTCCGCGTGACGTTCGTGCCGCACCTGATCCCGATGACGCGGGGCATTCTCGTGACCGCGTACGCGCCGCTGGCGCGGGCGCTGGGGCCGGACGAGGCGCTGGAACTCTACCGTGCCGCCTACGCCGCGGAGCCGTTCGTCCGCGTCCTGCCGGAGACGGCGCTGCCGCAGACCAAGGCCACGCTGGGGAGCAACTACTGCGACGTGGCCGTGCGCGTGGATCCGCGGACGCAGATGGCGGTGGCGATCGCCGCGCTGGACAACCTGGGCAAGGGCGCGGCCGGGCAGGCGGTGCAGAACCTGAACCTGATGCTGGGACTGCCGGAGGCCACCGGGCTCCGGGTCCCCGCGCTATTCCCGTAGAGGAGGGCCGGAAGATGGCCGGAGCGGTGACGCGCTTGATCCAGGGGGGGGTGACGTCGGCGCAGGGCTTCGTCGCCGCCGGGGTGCACTGCGGCATCAAGGCCCAGAAGAAGGACCTCGCCCTGGTCGTCTCACGCGGGCCCGCGTCCGCGGCCGGTGTCTTCACCACCAACAAGGTCAAGGCGGCGCCCGTCCTGCTGGACATGGAGAAGATCCAATCCGGGCAGGGCCGAGCGGTGCTCCTGAACAGCGGCAACGCGAACGCCTGCACCGGCGAGCAGGGGATGCGGGACGCGCGGGAGATGGCCCGGCTGACCGCCGAGCATCTCGAGGTGGCCGAGGACCTCGTCTACGTCTGCAGCACCGGCCCGATCGGCGTCCCCCTGCCGATGGACGCGATCCGGCGGGGGATCCCCGAAGCGGTTCGCCACCTCGGGTCAGACTGGGTGGCGACGGCGGAGGCGATCCTCACCACCGATACCGTGCCGAAGACGGGGGCGGTCCAGGTCCGCCTCGGCTCGCAGATCGTGACGGTGGGCGGAATGACCAAGGGCGCGGGGATGATCCACCCGTTGATGGCCACGACGCTCAGCGTGCTCACCACCGATGCCGCCGTGGCGCCGGCGGTGCTGCAGGCCGCGCTGCGCGCCGCGGCCGATCGGTCCTACAACCGGATCACGGTGGACGGCGATCGCAGCACGAACGACACGATCCTGCTGTTTGCCAGCGGGGAGGCGGGGGTGCCGGAGATCACCGGCCCGGGGGAGGCGCTGGATGCGTTTCAGGCGGCGCTCGACACCCTGAGCGTGGGGTTGGCCAAGGCGATTGCGCGGGACGGGGAGGGGGCGACGAAGCTCATCGAGATCGCGGTCGCCGGGGCGCAGAACGATGAGGATGCCCGGCGTGCGGCGTTCGCCGTGGCGAACTCGCCGCTGGTGAAGACCGCGATCCACGGGGCGGGGGCCAACTGGGGGCGCATCCTGGCCGCGGTGGGGTACTCCGGGGCGGACGTCCAGCCCGATCGCGTCACCGTCCAAATCGGCCCGGTCGTGGTCGCGGAGCGTGGCGCCGGGGTGGGGGGGGCCCAACGCATCGAGGCCGCCGGCGAGCACCTGGCCGGCGAGCACGTCCAGGTGATGGTCGATCTCGGTCTCGGCCGCGGGGAAGCGACCGTCTGGACCTGCGATCTGTCGGAGGAATACGTCAAGGAGAACGCCGGTGACCTCTCCTAGGCTGTCCACCAGCGCCGTGACCGAGCAGGGGGCGGTGATCGCCCGGGGCCTCCGGTATGTCAGCGCCTGGAAGGGCAAGACGGTGGTGGTCAAGTACGGGGGCAGCGTGCTCGACTCCGGCAGAGAGAGCACCTTGGGGGGGGATCTCGCCCTGCTGAAGGGGGCGGGGATCCATCCGGTCCTCGTCCACGGGGGCGGCCCGGAGATCACGCGCCTCCTGGAGCGGCTCGGCAAGAAGTCCGAGTTCGTGCAGGGGCTGCGCGTGACCGACGCGGAGACGATGGACGTCGTGGAGATGGTCCTGGCCGGCCGCACGAACAAGGCCCTGGTCTCCATGATCATCCGCGAGGGCGGGCAGGCCGTTGGGCTCAGCGGGAAGGACGGGCGAATGCTCGTGGCCCGCAAGCACGGGGGGGAGATCGACCTCGGCCAGGTCGGTGAGGTGCACGAGGTCCACCCCGACCTGGTGATTCAGTTGAGCGGCCAGGGATACATCCCCGTCGTGGCGTCGTTGGGAATCGGGGAGGACGGGACGACCTACAACCTCAACGCCGACACCGCGGCGGGGGCGCTGGCGGTGGCCCTGGGGGCAAGCAAGTTCGTGCTGCTCACCGATGTGGAGGGGGTCTACCGGGACTACGACGGCACGCGCGAGCTCATCTCCGAGCTCCGCGTCGGTGAGGCCGATGCGCTGGTCGCGGACGGCACGATCAGCCGGGGCATGCTGCCGAAGATCGAGGCGTGCCTCGACGCCATCCGCGGGGGCGTGCCCAGCGGCCATATCATCAGCGGGGCGGTGCCGCACGCGCTGCTGGTGGAGTTGTTCACCGAGCGAGGCATCGGCACGATGCTCGTCCCCTGATCGCGTGGCACACGCTCTGCGGTGGGCCGCACAGCGTGTCGGGGCGGGGGAGGGAACGCCATCACACAGGGATGGGGTGAGCGATGACGACACAAGAGACGATCGATCTGGCCGGCCGCGTTCTGTCACCCAACTACCGCCGGTTGCCGGTCGCGTTCGTGGAAGGGCAGGGGGTGCGGCTGTGGGATGCCGAGGGACGGGAGTATCTCGATTTTGTCGCCGGCATCGCGGTCAACGTGCTGGGCCACTGTCATCCCCAATACGTCCGGGCGATCCAGCAGCAGGCGACGCGGCTGATCCACGTCAGCAACCTCTATCAGATCCCGCAGCAAGCCGAGCTCGGGGCCGCCCTGGTCGAGCTGACGGGGATCCCCCAGGGCCGGGCCTTCTTCTGCAACAGCGGGACGGAGGCCAGCGAGGCCGCCCTCAAGCTCGCCCGGAAGGCCGCGCGGCAGGTCCGCGGCCGCGATGCGTTCGAAATCATCGTGGCCGATCACGGGTTCCACGGGCGGACGATGGGGGCGCTCTCGGCCACGATGGTGCCCCGATATCACGAGGGGTTCGGGCCGCTCGTGCCGGGGTTCGTGGCGGTGCCGTTCAACGACCTGGGCGCCGTGGAGCGGGCGATCACGCCCAAAACGGCCGCGGTGTTCATGGAGCCGGTCCAGGGCGAGGGCGGGATCAACCCCACCAGCGACGAGTACCTGCGCGGCCTGCGGCGTCTGTGTGACGAGCGCGGGGTGTGGCTGGTCCTCGACGAGGTGCAGACCGGGTTCGGCCGGACCGGCAGGTGGTTCGCCTATCAGTATGCGGGGGTCACGCCGGATATCGTGACGCTCGCCAAGGGAATGGGCGGCGGGGTGCCGATCGGGGCGATCGTCGCGCGCGACGAGCTGGCGCAGGCCTTTCAGCCCGGCAGCCACGGCTCGACCTTCGCCGGCGGTCCGCTGGTCTGCGCGGCGGCGCTGGCGGTGGTGGCGGCGATGCGCGAGGACAACCTCGTCGAGCACGCCGCCGAGATGGGCGAATACCTGATGGCCCGCCTGCGGGAGCTGAGGACGACCCATCCGGAGATCACCGAGGTGCGCGGGCGCGGCCTGATGGTCGCGATCGAGTTGGACGGCCCGTCGGAACCCGTGGTCGCCGCGTGCCTGGCGCGCGGGCTGCTCGTGAACAACGTCCAGCCCAAGGCGGTCAGGTTTGTGCCCGCCCTCATCGTGGAACGCGACGACATCGACGAGGCGCTCCGGCTCCTCGACCAGGCGTTGACGGCGGTCGGCGCGGAGGCGGGGAAGACGGCGGCCGGCCCCGCCGCGGGGAGGTGAGGATCGTGCCGAAGCCTACGCGGGTCGCCCTGGCCTACAGCGGCGGGCTCGACACGTCGGTGATCATCCCCTGGCTCAAGGAGCGGTACGGCTGCCAAGTAGTGGCCGTCGTCGCGGACGTCGGCCAGGGGGACGACTTCGATGAGGTGCGGACCAAGGCCCGCCGCAGCGGCGCCGACGCGGTGCAGGTGGTGGACGTCCGCCGGCCGTTCGTGACGGACTACATCTTCCCCGCGCTCCGTGCGGAGGCGATCTACGAGGGGCGGTACCTGCTCGGAACGTCGCTGGCCCGGCCGCTGATCGCGCGCGTCCAGGTCGAGGTGGCGCTGGCGGAGGGGTGCGACGCGCTGGCGCACGGATGCACGGGCAAGGGGAACGACCAGGTCCGGTTTGAACTGGCGTACCAGGCCCTCGCTCCCTCTCTCGCGGTGATCGCGCCGTGGCGGGAGTGGACCCTGGAGTCGCGCGAGGAGGAAATCGAATACGCGCGCGCGCACGGGGTCCCGGTGCCCGTGACCAAGGAGAAGCCCTACAGTATGGATCAGAACCTCTGGCACCTCAGCTTCGAGAGCGGGGTGCTCGAGGATCCGTGGGCGGAGCCCCCGCGCGGGATGCACCGGCTGACCGTCGATCCCGAGGCCGCGCCGGCAACCCCGGCGTACGTCGAGATCGGCTTCCAGCGCGGCGCCCCGGTGACCGTGGACGGGCGTCCCCACGACCCGGTCGAGCTGGTCTCCGCGCTCAACCGACTCGCCGGCGCGCACGGGGTGGGACGGGTGGACATCGTCGAGAACCGGCTGGTCGGCATGAAGAGCCGGGGCGTGTACGAGACCCCGGGGGGGACCGTACTGGCGGAGGCGCACCACCACCTGCAGACGGTCACGCTTGATCGCGACACCCAGCACTACAAGGCGCTCGTGGCGGCCAAGTACGCCGAGCTCGTCTACAACGGCCTGTGGTACTCGCCGCTCCGCCGGGCGCTCGACGCGTTCGTCTCCAGCACGCAGGAGACGGTGACCGGTACGGTCCGGGTGAAGTTATTCAAGGGATCGGCGACGGTCGTCGGCCGCAAGGCCCCCCGGTCGCTCTACAGCCACGATCTGGCGACCTTCGGTCGCAGCACCGGCTACAACCAGGCCGACGCCGAGGGGTTCATCCGGCTGTTCGGCCTCCCCTCCAGGGTGTTTGCCGAGATCAACCCCGAACTCGCTCGCGACCTCACCCCCCCGCGGCTCAAGGTTCCCAGCCCCGGCGGGGGGTCGGATCCGGCCTCGAGAGGCTAGCGTGCCCGAGGCACGGAAGGGCCCCAACAACGACCCCGCGACCTCCCGGATGTGGGGCGGGCGCTTCCGCGGCGAGCTGGACCCGCAGATCGCCGCGTTCACGACCTCGCTGCCGTTCGACCAACGCCTGTACCGCGCCGATATCCTCGGCAGCATCGCGCACGCCACGATGCTCGGGCGCTGCGGGATCCTTCCCGCCGAGGAGACTGCGCCGATCGTCCGCGGCCTTCGGGAGATCCTCACCGAGGTGGACGCCGGCCTCCTGCCGATCCAGGGGGCCGAGGACATCCACACGTTTGTGGAAGCCACGCTGCGCGCACGGATCGGAGACGCCGCCCGGCGGCTCCACACCGCCCGCTCGCGGAACGACCAGGTGGCGACCGACCTCCGGCTCTACCTGAAGGCGGAGATCGTCAAGATCGTGGGGCGGACGGTGGCCCTGCAGCAGGTGCTCCTGGCGATGGCCGAGGCTCAGCCGTCGGTGATCATCCCCGGGTACACACACCTGCAACGGGCGCAGCCCGTCCTCCTGGCACACCACCTGCTGGCGTACGTGTGGATGCTCCACCGCGACGTGGGCCGGTTCCACGACGCGTTCGCCCGGACCGATGTCCTGCCGCTCGGCGCCGCGGCGCTGGCCGGCACGTCCTACCCCATCGACCCCACGATGGTCGCGACGCTCCTGGGGTTCGCCCGAGTCGCCGAGAACAGCCTGGACGCGACGGCCGACCGGGACTTCGCCGTGGAGTTCGTGTCCGCCAGCGCCCTGCTGATGACCCACCTGTCCCGGCTGGCGGCGGAGATCGTTCTGTGGGCGACCGCGGAGTTCGGGTTCATCGAGCTTCTCGACACGATCAGCAGCGGCAGCTCGATCATGCCGCAGAAGAAGAATCCCGACGCGGCCGAACTGGTGCGCGGGAAGGCCGGACGGGTGCTGGGCGATCTCGTCACCCTGCTGGCGACGCTGCGGGGACTTCCGCTCGCCTACAACAGCGATCTGCAGGAGGACAAGGAAGCGGTCTTCGACGCCGTGGATACGAGCAACGCGAGCCTGCAGGTGATGGGGCTCATCCTGCACGGCGTTCGGATCAACGAGGAGGCCATCGCCGGTCGCCTGCGCGGTGGGTTCATGGGCGCGACGGAGATCGCCGACGAGCTGGCGCGGCGCGGGATGCCGTTCCGGGACGCCCACGAGCTCGTGGGCCGGATCGTGCTCTACGCGCAGGAGCGGGGGCGGGAACTGTGGGAGCTCTCCCCCGAAGAATACCGGCGGTTCAGCCCAGAGCTCGACGCCGCCGTCGTCCAGGCGACGACCCCGGCCGGGGCGGTGGCGCGCAAGCGATCCCCTGGGGGCACCGCCCCCGAGCGCGTCCAGGAGCAGATCCAGGCCATCCGCAGCGCGATCACCGAGAACCTCTCCTGGCTGGCCTCGCTCCCCGCCATCCCCGTGGAGCGCGAGTCCGGCTCCGGCGCCCCGCGGGCCAAGCGGGGCCAAGGCCGCTGACGATGGCCGCGGGGTCGAGGCGGCGGGCGTCCCCGCGATCCGGACAGCGCATCGCCGCGCCCCCCCGGGTGAAGCGGGACGCGGGTCGGGTGGAACGCGAACGGCGAATCCGGGAGATCATTGCGGAGCGCCCAATCGGCACGCAGGAGGCACTCGCCGCCGCCCTGCGCCGGCGGGGGCTGGCGGTCACCCAGGCGACCGTGTCGCGGGACATCCGGCGCCTGGGGCTGGTCAAGGCACCGTCCGGCGACGGGCCGCTCCGGTACGTGACCCCGGAACGGCCGTCGCCCGTCGACGTGTTGCGGCGGCTCCGGCACGCCGCGACCGAGTACGTCCTCTCACTCGATGCTGGGGAGGATCTGGTGGTGGTGCGCACCCTGACGGGGCGCGCGAACGCCGTCGCCGCCGCGATGGACGAGATGCGCTGGGGCGATGTGGTCGGCACCATCGCCGGGGACGACACGATCCTGGTGGTTCCCCGCCGTCGGCCGGCACGCGACCGTATCCTCACCCGGCTTCGTGCGCTCATCGAAGGTGGACCGATTCATTAGCCCCACTGACACTCGGGTCCCCTCGGGGCCGCACCTCTTTCGCCGCGGCCGCCAGGGGAGGCTCCCCACGCGTCGTCAGCAGGGGTCCGGCGGGGGTGAGCCGAACGGAACCCACAACAGGCTGTGAGCGCCGCGCAGGCGAGGACCCGTACATGGAAGTGTGGGTCACGAACTTACAGCACAAGGTCGCCATCGAGACGAGCTTCATCCGGGAGGTCGTCACCGCAGCTCTTCGACTCGAGGGGCCCCAGCGCCCTCGAGATGTCAGCGTGGCGTTGGTGGACGATGCGTACATCCGGGTCCTCAACCAAGAGTACCGCGGGGTGGACTCTCCCACCGACGTGCTCGCCTTCCCCATGGAGAGCGACCACAGCGACCATGGCGAGCCCGCCCTCGGCGACATCGTGATCTCCCTCGAACGGGCACGCGAGCAGGCCCGGCAATTTAAGCACCCCATCCGCCACGAGGTCGCCCTGCTGGCGGTGCACGGCCTGCTGCACCTGATGGGGTACGAGGATGACACCGATGCCGGCGCGTCACTGATGTGGTCGAAGCAGAAGCAGTTGCTGGACAAGATCCTGAGGACCGAAACGCGAGACTCGCGGTAGGTGTTTCCGGGACTTCATCCCGTCCGGTCCTTTCCGCAGGCGCTTGCCTGCGCGGTCCGAGGGCTGCGGCTGGCCGCGCAGACGCAACGCCACTTTCGGGCCCAGCTCGTCATCGCCGCCGCCGCCCTCCTCTTCGCCGCCTGGGCGGGCCTCGGCCCAACCGAGCTCGCCGTGCTGGCGGTCACGGTCGCGATCGTCCTGGGGGCGGAACTGCTCAACACGGCGGTGGAGATGCTCACCGATCTCCTCCATCCCGACCGGGGGCCCGCGGCGGCCGCGGTCAAGGACGTGTCGGCGGGAGCGGTCCTGGCGGCGGTGGTTCTGGCGGTCGCGGTGGGGGCGCTCGTGTTTCTGCCGCGGCTCACCGCCTCCGCCGCCGCCGCCGTGCGCGCGGTTCCCCTCCTGCTCACCCTGTTGTGCCTGGTCGTCTTCATCGCCGGCGCGCTGCGCAGGCGGTAGCCGGGCGCGCCGCGCGATAGGGGGCTGGGGGGTGTGTTATAATTAACGATGCAGCCATGGCCGCGTTCATGCGCCCCGCTCACCGCGTCGAGGAAGGGTAGGTCGACGCTCCGTGGAGTTCTCGAACTTTAGCCTGCGTATCTGGCTGCTCCTCGCCCTGATCCTGTGCTCGGCATTTTTCAGCGTGTCGGAGACCGCGCTCTTCGCCGCGAACCGGGTGGTGCTGCGCCAGCGGCGGGCGCAGGGGGACCGGCGCGCCTTCGCCGCCTACGCGCTCCTCAACCAGGGCGGGGAACTCCTGACCACCCTCCTCGCCGGCAACACGATGGCCAACGTGGGCGCGTCCGTCTTGGCGACGTCGATCACCCTCTCGCTGTTGGGCCGGCGCGCCGCCGAGTGGATCGCCTTCCTCGGGACCACGCTCCTGTTGCTGATCCTCGCGGAGATCGCGCCGAAGACCCTCGCCGTCCGCAACGCCGACCGGCTGGCGCTGGTGGTGGCCGGCCCGATCGCGACGCTGATGCGGATCTTCATTCCCCTCATCCGGGTGCTGTCCATCATCGCCACCACGCTGGTCCGCCCCTTCGGCGGGCATATCACGCCCCGGGCGCCGCTGGTGACCGAAGAGCAGCTCCGGTTTCTCGTCGAGGTGGGGGAGGAGGAGGGGGTGATCGAGGAAGGGGAGCGCGAGATGATCCACTCCATCTTCAAGTTCGGCGACACGGTGGTGCGCGAGGTGATGCGCCCCCGGGTGGACATTGCCGCGGTCCCCGCCGACGCCACGATCAATCGGGCGCTCGCCCTCATGAACGAACAGGGGCACTCGCGCCTGCCGGTGTACGAGGGCACGATCGATCACATCGTGGGCGTGGTCTACATCCGGGACCTGGTTCCCGCGCTGCGCCACGGGCGGCTGGAGCAGCCGGTCGCGGAGCTCCGGCGCCCCGCCTTCTTCGTCCCGGAGACGAAGAAGGTCGACGACCTGTTCAAGGAGATGCAGCAGAAGAAGGTCTCGATGGCGATCGTGCTCGACGAGTATGGGGGGACCGCCGGGCTCGTGACCGTGGAGGACCTCCTCGAGGAGATCGTGGGTGAGATCCAAGACGAGTACGATCTCGAGGAGAAGCCGATTCAACTGCTGGACGACCACACGGCGGTGGTGAACGGCCGCATCCACCTGCACGACGTCAACGAGCTGTTGGGCATCCGGCTCCCGGTGGACGAGGTGGACACGGTCGCGGGTCTGGTCTACGCGCTGTTCGGGCGCGTGCCGGTGCAGGGGGAGACGATCTCGCTCCCGGATGCGGAACTGCGGGTCGAGAAGACCCTCGGCCAGCGGATCACCCGGGTCCGCATCACGCGCGCCACCTCCGCCCCCCCGCAGGAAGCGGCTCCGCTGTGACCCTCCGACTGCGCACCTACTTCTTTGCCGGCCTCCTCGTCCTGATCCCGCTGGTGGTGACGGTCGGAATCCTCTCCTGGCTGTTCAACTTCCTCGACGGCTTCCTCGGACCGATCATCTACGAGAAACTCGGCCACCCCCTGCCGGGGCTGGGGCTGATCGCCACGGTGTTCCTGATCTTCCTGATCGGGCTCGTCACCACGAACATCGTGGGCCGCCGGGTGATGAGCGGGCTGGACAAAGCCCTGCAGCGGATCCCCCTCGTCCGGAGTATCTACTCGACGACGAAGCAGATGAGCGACGCCCTCCTGCAGGCCCGCCCGGTGAACCTGCAACAGGTGGTGCTGGTGGAGTACCCGCGCCGCGGGCTGTATCAGATCGGGTTCCTCACCGGCGTGATCGAGGGCCCGCTGCAGGACGAGTTGGCCGCGAAGGCCGGCGAGCGGCTGTTCAACGTCTTCGTCCCGGCGACCCCCAACCCGATGTCGGGGTACCTGGTGATGCTGCCGGAGGGCGACATCCAGCCTCTGCGGATCAGCGTTCAGGACGGACTGAGGCTCGTGATCTCCGGGGGCATCGCGACGAACGTCCTGCCGCAGAGCCGGGCCCGGTCCGCGCCTCGCGGGTGACGCTGTGCTAGAATTCAGACGGATGCGATCGTGCCGCGGGGAGATGCTCGGGCGAGGGGGGGGCGATCGATGACCGATTTTGAGCGGTACATCCTCGACGAGTGGCATGAGGACTACCGCGACGGCCGCCTCGGCCGACGGGAGCTGCTGCGGCGCATCGTGGTGCTCTCCGGCGGGGTGGCGGGCGGGGTCGCTGCGCTGGCCCACCTGGGCGTCGACGCGTCGGCGGAGGAGATCGCGGCGGCCG
>DATEHM010000261.1:0-6778 GCA_035279545.1 bacterium
CCCCCACAGCGCCAACCACACGGGCATCTCCCCGCCCCCCCCAATGGACTCGCACCAATTGTGGATGCCCATCTCGCGAGCGAGGGAGGACATGCGCGGCGCGCACGGCCCCACCAGGGCCCCCCGAGGGGACGCACGCCTCTACTTCTCGATCTGAATGTTGACGTGCTTCAGTTCCGTGTACTCGAACAGGCCTTCCAGCCCGTACTGGCGTCCCAGGCCCGACTGCTTGAACCCGCCCATCTCGGTCGACTGGAACATCTTCCCAAACGTGTTGACCCACACCGATCCGGCCCGGACGCGGGTCGCGATCTTCATCGCCTTGTTGATATCACGAGTCCAGACCGCGGCCACGAGGCCGTACACGGTGTTGTTCGCGATCTGGATCGCCTCGTCGAGGTCCTTGAAGGTGGTGATCCCCATCACCGGCCCGAAGATCTCCTCCTGCGCAATTTTTGCGTCGGGCTTCATCTGATCAAACACGGTTGGCGCGATGAAGTACCCCTTCGCCAGCGCGCCCTCGGTCAGGCGGTGGCCACCGGTAAGGAGCACGGCCTCCCGCTTGCCCTGCTCGATGTACCCGGTGACCTTCTGCAGTTGCGGCTCGGAGATCACCGGGCCCACCTCGACGCCCTTCTCCCAGCCCGGCCCCACCTTCAGCTTGGGCACCATCTCCTTGACGCGCTGGACGAACGTGTCGTGGATGCTCGCCTCCACCAGCACCCGCGTGCCGGCGATGCAGATCTGACCGGCGTTGTAGAAGGACGCGGCGTTGATCGCCCCCCGAATCGCGCGCTCGAAATTGGCATCGGCGAACACGATCGTCGGGGACTTGCCGCCGAGTTCGAGCGAGACCTTCTTGAGGTTGCCCGCGGCGAGCCGCATGATCTCGCGCCCGGTCGAGGTGTCGCCGGTGAAGGCGACCATGTCGACGTCGTGGTGCCGGGCGAGTTCGGCGCCGACGGGATCGCCGGGGCCGGTGACGATGTTCACGATCCCCTTGGGGATCTCCGGGATGCCCTCGATGATCTTCGCCAGCTCGACGGTGGACCCCGCCGTGTAACTCGCCGGCTTGACCACCACCGCGTTGCCCGCGGCCAGCGCCGGGCCGATCGCCCGCGCGAGCAGCGCCAGGGGAGCGTTCCAGGGCACGATGATCCCGACCACCCCCACCGGCTCGCGCATGATCAGGCTAATGCTGTTCGGCTGCGGAACCTGCGACCGGCCGAAGATCCATCGGGCCAGGCCGGCAAAGTAGCTAGTCGTCTCCGCGAGCCGCATCGCCTCGCCCCGGCTGATCGGGTACGGCTTGCCGCTCTCGCGCGTGAGCAACTGCGCCAGCTCTTCATGCCGGGCGCGGACCGCCTCGGAGAACTTGTGGAGGGCGGTGGTCCGCACGTTGGGATCATCCCGCCACTCGGTGGTCTCAAACGCCCCGCGCGCCGCCGCGATCGCCGCCCGCATGTCGTCCACCGTGGACCGCTGCGCCCGGTAAACCAGCGCGCCATCCCCGGGGCTCGTTACCTCGAAGAGGCCGCCGGAGGACTCGCGCCACTCCCCGGCGATGAAGTTCCTGTAGGTCGTCGCCTCTGCCATCGTGTCGTCCCTCCCGTCCCAACGTCGCCTCCGCTGATCGCGGTGCGCGCCTTACCCGCCCGCCGGGCCGGACCGTCACCCGGTCCACATCCCGTCCGGATCGAAACGCCTGATCACCTCGAGCTCCTCACGCGTCGGCGCCGGGGTCTCCCGCAGATCCGGCGCCGTGCGCAGCGCCCACCCGGTCTGGGCCCGAATCTCTTCGAGGCTCACCCCCGGATGCACCCGCTCCAAGACCGCCTCCCCCGAGGCCGGGTCGAAACCGAAGACCCCCAGGCTGGTGATCACGCGGGAAGGACCGCCGCGCACCAGCCCCGCGCCCTGCCGCCACCCCCGGCCGGTGCCATACCCGGGGGAGGTGAGGTAGCCGACGCGCTCCGGAAACCGGCGGCGCTCATGGTGCATGATCACGACCGTCCGCCGCGCGAGCGCGGCGATGTCGGCGGCCCCGCCGCTGCCGGGGAGGCGGATGCGCCGTCCGCGGTCCTCCACCCAGGTGGTGTTGAGGTTGCCGTAGCGGTCGACCTCCGCGCCCCCGAGAAACCCCACGTCCACCCGTCCGCGCTGCAGATAGCCCATCACGTCCCCGAGCGTCGTGCACGCGAGCGCGCCGGCGATGTTGGGCGGGTCGCCCATCGTGATGATCGGGGCGAGCGGCGGCGAGTCGCGGATCACCCCGTTCTCGAACAGGCCGACGGCGTTCGGCGCATGCAGCGCTCGGGCCAGCGCGAACCCCAGGAGCGGAAGGCGCATCCCCACGAACACCACCTCTCCGTCCCGAATCTCCCGCGCGGCGGCCGCGACCATGACCTGGCGCCGCGTCCCCCCGCCCGCACTCCCCATCGCCATCAGAGCCCGTAGCTCACCGGCGCGGCCAGGCGCGGCGTGCAGGGGGAGAGCCCCGTCAGACGAGCGCCGCCGAGGGCGCGCAGGTACCCGGCGTGCCCGCCGGCGTTGACGACCATGCGGTCGAGCCAGGCCAGAAACCCTTCGCGCGTGCGCGTCTCGCCGTGGTACTCGTCGTAGAACCGGTCGTCGCGGTTGACGTACCCCTGCGTGGGCGACGGGTGCGAACCGTAGGGCACGGCGGCGACGGCGCTCACCAGAAATCCGGGGACGAGGGTACGGTTCGGGTCGCTGGTAATCACGTCCTCCTCCACCACTTCCTCACAGGTAAGCAGAACCGTCTCCGCCGCCCGCGCCGCCTCAAGCGAGATGCCGAGGTTGCCCCAGAGGTGGGCGTTGCCGTGCCGGTCGCAGCGCTGCACGTGGAGGATCGTCAAGTCCGGCCGGAGCGCGCCAACGGCCAAGAGGCGGGCCCCGCTAAAGGGACACGCCACCTCCCGCAGCCGCGGGTGCCCCCGGGCGAGATCCGTCCCGAAGGCCGTGCGCGTGGGCAGGTACGGGACCCCCTGCGCAGCGGCCGATACGGCCAGCGCCACGGTGAGGTTGGAGTGGTCTTCGATCGCCAGCCGGCGGGGGATTCCCTCCTCCAGCGCGCGGCGAAAGTTGTACGCGGTCCCCGCGCCCACGTTGCCCACCCAGGCGGCGATGACCTTGGCGGCACATCCGGCGCCGATCAGTTGGTCAAACAGGATGTCGGAGATCGGCCCGACGAGCACCAGATCCCGTCGGCCCTGGCGGATGATCTCATGCCCCGCGGCGAAAGGGATGCACGATTCCAGCCCCGTCCCCATCGCGATCGTCATCCCGTCCCGCACGTACCGAGACACCGCCTCAGCGAGGGGCATCACCTTGTGCACAGCATCCCTCCGGCTCGCGCCGCCGAGCGCCGACTGGCATCGAGGCCCCTCCGTGGTGGGTCAGGGGCGGGGCAGGGCGCCCCACTTCACCTGCTCGAAGGCCGATCGGCAACGGCGGCAGTAATACTGCGATGTGAGTGATGAGGATCCGAACAGGCTGAGCAGTTCGGTGCGGTCGGAGCCGCAGAACGGGCAGGTCGGCGTGGACGGCCCGAGGCCATCCGTACCCGCCGCCCCGGTGCGGCCGCCGCGCGCCTCCTCCCCACCGCCCCCCCGGTCAGCCTCGGGCGCCGGCTCAGTCATTCCGCACCCGACGCCGCGACTCGTCCCAGCGCGGCCAGGGCAGAGGCTCGGCCACCGTCCAGCGATCGCCGGTCATCCGGAGCGGAGCCGCAATCCCCGCCTCGCGCAGCAGCGGGCCCACCACCTGCAGGAACCGCTGGCGCACCGGCTCGCCCGCCTCGCGCAGCACGCCGAGCGTGATCAGCGGCACGAGCGCGCCGCCCGCGTCGGGCCCGAACCAGCACAGCGTTTCCGCCCACGCCCCGCCGACGATCGCCGCCAGACCCGACCGTACCTCGGGCCCCTCTCCCGCCAACTGCCGCAGCCACCCCCGGCCATGGATCGCGTGAAACTGTTCCTCCTCGATCAGCTTGCGGGTCCGCTGCCGCAGCGGCAGATAGCGCGACTCCAGGGCGGTCTCCAGCACGAGCGCCAGCGCCTGGTCCAACAGCAGGTTGGCGATGATCAGGTGCGGCCAGCTGGGAAACGGGTGCGCGAGCAGTGCGACGATCCGCGCGTCCTCCGCCACCCACTCGTGCTCCGAGCGGTGCGGCGCGCCGGGCAGCTCCTCGAGCAGCCCGTAGAGGACGCGGGCGTGCCCCAGCTCGTCCTGCGCCATCGCCGTCGCGGCCACCCCGGCCTCGATCGTCGGCCCGCTGCTGCACCACTCCCCGTACCGCAACCCGAGCGCGTGCTTGGAATCGGCCAGCGCAACGACGAGATCCACCAATGCCGGAACGGCGTCGCGCGGAAGCGCGGAGGGCCGGTCGAGCATCGGCGTGCTCATGCGTGGGCGTCCACGGCCTCGGTGCGGACGGACTCGACCGGGATCACCGCCCGCCGCGGCACCACGTACATCTCGATCCACGACTCCTCGTCGTAGATGCTGCGCGCGTACACCCGCGCCAGGGCGTCGTCGGGGGCGGCGACGCACCCGACGTGGCGGAGCGGTTCGCCGTCCACCCGGCGGGCGAACACCTCGTAGACCGGCTCGTCCCCGATCGTCTTCACGCCGCGGCCCTCACACCGTCACCCCGCAACGGGCCAGTTCCCGGCGCGCCTTCTCGGTCAACCGGTCCTTCGTCCAGGGGGGATCCCAGGACACAACGATCCGGACGTCCCGCACCCCCGGCACCCGGCCGAGCCGCTCCCGGATATCGTCCTGGATCATCTCCATGCACGGACACGCGGTCGCCGTAAAGGTGAGGGTCAGGGTCACCGTCCCGCCGTCGACCGCGACCCGGTAGACCAGACCCATGTCCACGATGCTGACCGGCCATTCCGGATCGGTCACCTCGGCCAGGGCGGCCAGCACCGCGTCCGGGGTCACGGCCTCAGACCCCCCCGCCCCGCCGCGCTCCGAGGGGTGCGCCGTGCCGGCGGAGGCGGGCATCCTCAGTGTACCCCCACCAGCTGCCGCATCTGCCGGCGCCCCCGCTGCAGCATCTCCACGAACATCGCGTTCCCCGGCCCCCGCCGCTTCCAGCGGACGAGCACGTCGTCCCAGGTGATCGGCCGATCCATCAGCCAGCGCCGTTCCCCCTCGTCGAAGTCCACCGGGAGGGGGTAGTCCAATAGATAGGAGTCGGTCGCCTGGTCGTGGTGGGCGGGCACGCGAAACCCGAGACCCTGGCACAGCGGCACCGCGGTGCGCAGCCAGGTCTGGCGGAGCTGATCGTTGGTGCTGCCCTTCAGCCGGTATCCGATCTGCTTGCCGTGGGTCTTCAGGGAGTCGGGCAACCCGAACCACTCCACCGTCATCGGGAACATCCAATCGATCGCCCGCTGGAGCTCGTCCCGGTGGGTGGCGGCAAGCCGCCGCATGCCGTTCTCCCCGTGGCGGAGGTGGAAGTTTTCCTCCTTGTCGACCTTCGCCAGCCCGCGGCGCCACGGCCCGTAGCTGCAGTGCTTGTAGACGTCCCCCAGCAGCACGTAGCCGGCCCGATCGTAGAAGGCGTTGGCCACGATCAGCTCGATCCAGGACCGCAGCGGCACGTCGAAGGCGTACGGGTGCTTGAACTTCTTCGGGTCGCGGTCATAGATCAGCGCCTCGGTGTCCACCCCGAGGTCCTGGAGGATCCGATAGCCGATGTGGGCGTGACTCAACTCGTCCTGGATGATCGCCAGCGCCGAGATCAGGTTGTTCATCGAAGGGCTGTTCTTGGCCGCGGTGTAGTAGCTGGGGGCGCTGATCAGCTCGGTGTCGGCGGAAACGGTGAGGATGTGAATCAGGGTCTGCCGGTATTCGTCGGTCATCTCCGCAGGTGATTCGACGATGTGCCCCTGGCTGATCCGGTCGAGCAGCTGCTCGTTCGTCACGATCGGCATCGCCCGCACCCCCCTGCCCGGCGGAAACATGACACGGTTTATGCACGGACAGATAAAAATGTGTGTATAATCATTATACGGCGAGGCCGGGGGAGGCGTCAACGCCGCGGCGCGACGGTGACGGCGCCGGGCGAGTCGGGATGCGTGCGCGCTCGCTTCTGTTCACGGTGTACGGGGACAGCATCCGACCCCACGGCGGGGAAATCGGGCTGGGGAGCCTGATCCGCCTGATGGCGCCGCTCGGGTTCTCCGCGCGCGCGGTGCGCGCCGCGGTGTCGCGGACCGCCCGCCAAGGATGGCTTCTCACTCGGCGGGTGGGGCGGCGCGCCTTCTACTCGCTCACCCCGCAGGGCGCCTGGCGGGTCGAGGAGGGCGTGCGCCGCGTCTACCAGTCGGCGACCGAGCCGTGGGACGCCCGGTGGCGCCTCCTGACCTACGCGATCCCCGAGGGCCGCCGCCCGGCCCGCGATCGGCTGCGGCGAGAGTTGACCTGGCTGGGGCTCGGCCCGCTCTCGAGGAGCACCTGGATCACCCCGCGAAACCTCGCCCCGCAGCTTTCCGAACTGGTCGCCGCGCATGGGGTGGCCGATCACGTCGCGATCTTCGAGGCGGCGTCCCTCGGCCCTCCGCAGGACCGCGCGCTGGTGGCGCGGTGTTGGGACTTGGAGACGATCGCCGGAAGATATCGCGCGTTCATCCGGGCGACCCGGCGGCGATCCGCGGGGCTCCGCCACCGGCGGCGGCGGGCGATCTCGACCGCCGGCTGTTTCGCGGAGAAGATCATGCTCGTCCACGAATACCGGAAGTTC
>DATEHM010000262.1:0-6006 GCA_035279545.1 bacterium
AAGCGTCGTCTCGCCGCCCTTGGCGCTCCGCGCCGCGATCCCCCCCCGCTCCACCGGCGACGGCAAGAGTTTGCTGAGGGCGTCGAGCAGGGGCCCGAGCCCGATCCCGTGCGTGGCCGCCGTGCAGAGCACCGGCGTCAAGCCGCCGGCCCTGACCCCGGCGTGCAGGCCGGCGAGGAGGGCGGCCGGCTCCAGTTCACCTTGTTCCAGGTACGTCTCGGTCAGCTTATCGTCGGTTTCGGCGATCGCCTCCACCAGGCGGTCGCGGGCGGCCCGGGCCGCGGCCTGGACGTCCGGCGGCAGTCCCTCGACCGCGATCGCGCCCTTGGTCCCCTGCGCGGTCATCGTCACCAAGTCGATGATGCCGTCAAACGATCCCGCCGTGCCGATCGGCCACTGCAGCGGGACCACCTGCCGGCCGAACCGGTCGGCCAGATCGTCGACCGTGCGGGAGAACGCCGCGTTCTCCCGGTCCATCCGGGTCACCACCACCACCCGGCTCAGCCCGGCCTGGACGGCGAGCTTCCAGACCTTTTCCGTCAGCACCTCCACGCCCGCAGTGGCGTCGACGGCGACGAGCAGGCTCTCCACCGCCCGCAGCGCCCCGACCACCTCGCCGATGAAATCCGGGTACCCGGGCGTGTCGACCAAGTTCAGCTTGGCGTCCTTCCACTCGAGCGGCGCGATCGCCACGTTGACCGTGATCTTTCGGCGGACCTCCTCGGGATCGAAGTCGGTGGTGGTGGTCCCGTCTTCCACCCGCCCCAGTCGCTCCACCGCCTTCGCCGCAAAGAGCAGCGCCTCCACCAGCGACGTCTTTCCGGTCCCGCCGTGCCCCGCCACCGCGATATTCCGAATCCCGTCCGCTGGGTATCGCTTCACTGTCGTTCCTCCCGGCAGGCCCTAGTAGCCCAGGGCCGGATCGACCACGTTCAGGAGCGGCTGCCCGGCAAGGTATCGCCGGAGGTTCTCGCAGAAAGTCGGCACCATCCGGTCCAGGTACCCGGGGAAGTCGCCCGAGACGTGCGGGGTCACGATCAGTCCTGGGACGTCCCACAGGGGGTTGTCCGGGGGCAGCGGCTCCTGCTCGAAGACGTCGAACCCGGCCCCGCCGAGCCGGCCGCTCCGGAGGGCGGCGACCAACGCGTCCTCATCCACCAGCCCGCCCCGGCCGATGTTGATGACGAAGGCACCCTCCGGCATCAGCGCCAGGTCGCGCGCCCCCACGATCCGACGGGTGGCCGGCGTCAGCGGGAGGGCGATCACCAGCACGGCCGACTGGCGGAGCACGCCATCGGTGTCCTCGGGCCGGTGCACCTCGGCCACCCCCGCGATGGGCTCCGGCCGGCGCTTGGTCCCCACGACCCGCATCCCAAACGCCTCCGCCCGCCGGGCCACGCCCCGACCGATCGTCCCGAGGCCGAGGATGCCCATCGTCCGGCCGGCCAAGATCGTGCCCACCAATTCGGTGTGCACCCAGCGGCGCGCCGTCTGGAACTCGTGCGCCTCCCGCATCCGCCGCGTGTGGGTCAGGAGGAAGGCGAAAACGTGATCGGCGATCGCGTCCGCGTGGATGTGGTTGTTGGTGACGAGGATCTCCGTGCCGGCCACGTCCTGGCACAGGTTCTCGACGCCGGCCCCGAGGGCGTGGACCCACCGCAGGTGCTGGGACTCATGGGTGCCCTCCCGGAGCGGTCGGAAACCCATGACCACCTCCGCCTCCGGCGCCTCCCGTAGCCAGGTCTTCCGGTCGGTGATCCGGACGACCCGCACCCGAGGATCCACCGCCTCGATCTGGGCGACGTGGCGGTCCGCCGCGTTATTGGGCACCGCCACGACACACGGCCGGCCGCCCCCGCCCCCCTCACGCGGCATCCTGCGCTGCCTCCCGAAGCCGGGTGAGCACGAACTGCTGGTCGAGCGCCGAAAGGAACCATCCGGCCTGGGGGCCGGAGTCTTTCCCCAAAAACGCCTGGTAGATCGCCCCAAACGCCTCCCGGGGGCCGAGGGCCATCTCGGCCTTGAGCGCGTGCAGGTGGGCGTGCAGCTCCTCCCCGGTCCAGCTGCGCGCGACGAGGGCCTCCGCGACGCGAGCCAGGTACTGGCGCTGCCCCCGCGTGAGCGCGGCCACGCTCGTCGGCAGCGACGGGCGGATCTCAAACTTGTAGTGCTCGGGGGCATAGGCGGCGAGCCAGCGGCGCGCGTCGGCGGTGCGGGCATCGAGCTCCGCCCGATCGACCTCGGTGAGCGGCGCCCCCTTCTCGCGCGCCACCGCCCGAGGCAGGTCGATCGCCGGCATCTGCAGGAGATAGGCGATCTTCGCAAACCGCGGCCGGTAACACTTTTGGGGCTCGCCGCCGATCCGCGCGAAGTAGAAGGTGCGGGCCAGATCCGGGCTCTCCACCTCCCGGAAGTACGCCGCCGCGGCCCGGTCGTACTCGTCGTACAGCGTCGGGATCGTTTCCCCCCGCGGATCGAAGTCCAGCTGCCGGCGCGGCAACGGCCGAACGATCAGAAATCGCGCCAGCTCAGGCCGGAGCACCTCGAGGATCTCCACCGCGGTCACGCCCACCGCGCCCGACGTGCTCATCTTCTTCCCGCCGAAGAGCAGGAACTCGTAGGGGAACGCGTAGGGGGCCGGCCGATTGAAGATCCGGGTGCTGATCGCCCGGGCGACGTCGTGGGTCCCCCCGCGGGTCATGTGATCCTTCCCCGCCCCTTCGACGGTCACGCTCAGGATCGACCACTTCGCCGGCCACTCCACCCGGTAGAGTAGCTTGGCCCCGCCGCCAAACGGCGACCGCCGGCCGCGGTGCCCGCATCCCTGCGCCCAGGCGACCTTGTCGGGAGCGCAGTGGTACTCCACCTCCCCGCCCGACCAGGCCAGGACGATGGTCGTCCCAATCCGCCCGCACCGCTCGCAGAGGACCTGAATCGGCCACCAGCGTTCGTCGATCCGGGCGCTGTGGGTCACCTCCCGGTAGATCTCGCGGATCGCCTCGACCTGGTCGAGGGCGAGCCGGATTGCCTCGTCAAACCGTCCCTCCCGGTACATCTCAGAGGTGCGGTACAGGCGCGGGCGGGCGCCCAGCCGCTCGAACACCCCGGCAAACTCCGCGGCGAAAAAGTGCCCGTAACTCAGCGCCTGGCCGTCCGGCGAGGGGATGGTCGAAAACGGCATCCCCATGTAACGGGCGTATTCGGGCAGGTCGGGCGGCAGGCCGTCCATGGGGTCGTAGTCGTCGAACCCGTAGAGGTACTCCGTCGGCGACCCGGCATCACGGAGGGCACGCGCCACGCAGTCGTGCATGATCACCCCACGGAGGCTGCCCACCGGGACGTGCCCGGAAGGGGTCTTCGCGTCGTTGACGATCTGCGGGCCGGCGCGCTGCGCGAGCAGGTCCTCAACGAGGAGATCGGTCCACATGATTGCGTTACCTTCTCGCCGCCACGGGGGCCTTCCTCCGGCGCAGCCATTCGCGGGCCTCGCCGACAAGGTAGAACGATCCCGTGATAACCAAAACGTCGTTTGGGCCGGCGCGCGCACGCGCGTCCGCGATGGCCTCGCGCCGATCCGGGATCGGGACGACGGCGGCGGTGTGCCGCCGGACCTCGCGGGCGAGGGCCGCCGCCGGCAGCGCGTGGGGGTTATCGGGGGTGGTCGTGATCACGACATCCGCCAGCGGGGCGATCAGCGCGGTCACCGACCGGTAGTCCTTCGTCGCCAGCATCCCGAAGACGACCACCAGGCGCCGGCCGGCCAACAGCTCCCGCAGGGTGTCGCAGAGCGCCGCCATCGAGGCGGGGTTGTGGCCGACATCGATGATCGTGGTGGGCCGCGACCCGATCACCTCGATGCGGGCGGGCCACCGCACAGCCGCCAGCCCCTCCCGCACCGCCCGCGGCTCGACGACGATACCGTGGTCGGCCAGGACCTCCGCGGCCGCGATCGCGGTCGCCGCGTTTGTCGCCTGGTGCCGGCCCACAAGCGGCACCTGGATCGGATACGTGGCGCGCCGCCCCCGCACCGTCGCCCGGATCCCGTCCAGGGACGAACCATCGAGCCGCACCTCGACGTCCCGGCCCACCAGGACGAGCCGGGCCTGCCGCGCCAGGCAGACGTCCTCGATGACGGCCGCCGCCTCCGCGGGCTGGGGGGCCGACACCACGCTTCCCCCGGCACGGATGATCCCGGCTTTTTCCGTGGCGATCTCGGTCAGGGTGCCGCCGAGGATCTCGGTGTGATCGTAGCTGATCGGCGTCACGACCGAGACCAGGGGGGCGAGCACGTTCGTCGCGTCGAGCCGGCCGCCGATCCCCACCTCCACGACGGCGAGATCGACCCGGCGGCGGGCGAACAGCAGCAGCGCCATCGCCACCGTGACCTCCACGTAAGTGGGGAGCCCCCAGGGGTCGTCCCGGGCGGCCTCCACGGCGGGACGGACGATTTCCACGAGGCCGACGACGTCGGCCCGCGTGATCATCCCGCCGTCGACCTGGATGCGCTCCCGATAGTCGATAAGGTGGGGCTTCACCGTGAGGCCCACCCGCAGGCCCTGAGCGTGGAGCATGCCGGCGATCATCGCCGCGGTCGAGCCCTTCCCCTTGGTCCCGGCGACCAGCACGCTTCTGAGCTGGCGGTGAGGCTCGCCGAGGCGCTCGAGGAGGCGCCGCATCCGTGCGAGCTTCACCTCGTGGTACGGACGCCGGGGGCGGCCCGCGGTGATCAGGCCGTCGAGGAACGCCAGCGCCGCCGCGTAGGTCACGGGGAGCCCTCGAACTGCATCCGGGCGGCGATCAGGGTGTTCTCCAGAAGCATGGCGATCGTCATCGGCCCCACGCCCCCGGGCACTGGGGTGATCGCGCCCGCCACCATCTGCACGGATTCGAAATCGACGTCCCCCACCAGCTTCCCATCGATGTGCCCGTTGCCGACATCGATGACGATGGCTCCGGGACGCACCAGCTCCTTTCCGATCAGGCGGGGGTGCCCGACGGCGCTGACCAGGACCTCCGCCCGACGGGTGTGCGCCCCCAGGTCGGTGGTCTTGGAATGACAGATGGTCACCGTCGCGTGTCTGGCCAGGATCAGGAGGGCCGTTGGTTTGCCGACGATGTTGCTGCGGCCCACGATCACACACTCCGCCCCCTCGAGGTGGGCCCCGGCGTGGTCGATCAGCGCGAGGATCCCCAGCGGCGTGCAGGGGGCCAGCCGGGGGCGTCCCAGGGCCAGCCGACCCGCGTTGACCGGGCTCAGGCCGTCGACGTCCTTGTCCGGATGGATTCGCTCGAAGACGGTGTGGGGGTCGATCTGCGGGGGGAGCGGCAGCTGCGGGAGAATCCCGTGGACGTCCCGACGCCGGTTCAGGTCGTCGATGAGCGCGAGGTATTCCTCGGGCGACGCCTCGCCGGGGAGATGAAACGTCTCCGAGCGGATCCCCGCGTGGCCGGCGGCCCGGGCCTTGCTCTCCACGTACATCCGGGAAGCGGGATCGGCCCCAACCAGGACCGCGGCCAGGCACGGCGCGACCCGCTGGCGCGCGGTGAACGCTGCGACCCGCTCAGCGAGCGCGCCCCGCCGCGTCTGCGCGAGCGCCCTACCGTCGAGAATCGTCGCCGCCATCGCTGCTCCACTCATGAATGGGCGGGCCGTAGGGGCTGGCCCGCCGCACGCATCCGGATCACCGGAGGCGTCCCGTGCTATCCCATCGCGGTCGTATGACTCTTCCCGGGCGCGACCGCGGAGACCTTCCATGCGGGGGCGAATCTTGGCGGCCGCTAGGGTGGGCCGCCTCAGAGGGATGGCGCCAAATGCGAGGTGGCCTGCGTACTCGCGCCGGAGAACCCCGGTAATGTCAAACCGTCTGCGCACGGTGATCGTCGTGGAGCGGGAGACGGGAATCGAACCCGCATCGCCAGCTTGGAAGGCTGGCACTCTACCATTGAGCTACTCCCGCCCGGCGGATGGTGCCCGTGGATACTATACCAGACAGGCCCGCCGTTTCC
>DATEHM010000263.1:0-3575 GCA_035279545.1 bacterium
GGCAAGGGCCTTTGGCGTACCCTTGGCGTAGGCGGCGTCCTCGGGAGTGACATCGAATAACCGCGTCTGTCCCCCGATCACCGACCATCGGTCCAACAGGGCCACGGCCCGAACATCGTACGGCTCGGGGTCAGTATCGAAGAACGCATTGAGCCCGGCCATGAACGTCTGGGCCCGCTCGGCCGGGCTCTGCCCGTTCACCGTCGCACCCAGCTGAATGATCGGCCGCCCGTCGACGAGCAGCGTCACGGGCTGCCCCGCCGTCGCGACCGCGGGATTGAGCGCGAGCTTGAGGTAGCCTTCGGCGTTCCGTCGAACGATCGGGATGCCCCGGGCCTTGAGATCTTGCTCGATGTAGACGACCCGTTCATCCGGTTTCGGGTGGTCGTAATAGATCAGGCTCACGTCCGGCTGTCCCGTCAGCTTGTCGACTTGGGCCAGGTGCTCCATCATGGTGAGCATCGCCACGGGCGAGTAGTTCGTCTTGACGAGATAGGCTATCCCGGTCAGATCGGCCTCCTTCTCAAGGTCGCGCTGGTAGTCGGACAGCGCGCCTCGAGCCGCGACCTGCATGCCGGCGAGCGGCACCGCCGACCGGGCGAGCACGGAGAGGGCGGCCGCGATGACCATCGCCGGAACGATCCGGTTCTGACGCGCCTGCTGAATGTAGTAGTGGCGGTGCGCGACGTGGGTGAGCTCGTGGGCCAGGACCGCGGCGAGTTCGTCGTCCGATCGGACGAACTTCATCATCCCCCTGGTGACGTACACATACCCTCCGGGGATGCCGAGCGCGTTCGGCCCGGGGATATCGAGGATCTTGAAGTGGTATGTCAGGTCCTGGCGATCTACCGCCCGGACCAGGGCCGCGGAGACCCGGTTGACCCGCTCGACCATCTCCGGGTCGGTGACCACCCGGTAGTGGGACTCGATTTCCTTGGCGATTTGGGCTCCGAGCTTGATCTCATCGCTGGTCTGATCGGCGCGAACAGGGGCGGGCCAGAGGAGGCCGCACAGCACCACCCCGACAATGACCACCCCGACCTGACGGGTCAAATCTGTGAGATGCGGGCATCGCAACATCGTTCGCCTACGCGCTCCCGGACCGACCTGGGCTTTCGCCGGAGCGGTCCTGCGCCGTCCACCCAATATTATATCCTCCCGGCGCGCCCCCCACCACTCTCTAACATCCGCCGCCGCAGGAGGCTTCTCTCCCGCACGTTGCGCGGCCGCTTGGGCTCAACCCTCTCAATGCCCAGAGCCTCGAGGGCCCAGCCCCGCCGTCCCGGCGGTACGATCGTGGCGCCGAGCGCCGTCGGATGGCAACTCCCTTCGACCGGGAGGGCAGGACTTCTCAGGGAAGGCCGCGGGCGATGCTCACTCCTCATCCGGAAGGGCAAAGACTCGCCTGGCGTTTTGCGCGAGCGCGGCAGCGAGGGCCGTTTCGTGCACCTGCCGCAGATCCGCCAGGGTTCGAGCGGTGTGGGCCAGGAACGCGGGCTCGCATCGTCGCCCTCGGGCGGGCTGCGGAGCCAGGTAGGGGGCATCGGTCTCCAATAAGATGCGGTCCAGGGGCACGGCTTTCGCCACCTCCCGGAGCTCCGCGGACTTGGGGAAGGTGAGCGGACCGGCGAGCGAGAGCATCCATCCGGTCGCGGCGCAGCGGAGGGCCCGTTCGGGCGTGCCGGCGAAGCAGTGCAGGACGACCCGGCTCCCCCCCTCTTCAACCAGGATCCGCTCGACGTCCTCGTGCGCCTCGCGGTCGTGCACGATCACGGGCAGATCGATCTCCCGAGCCAGGCGGATCAAGGAGCGGAAGACCTCGATCTGGACGTTCCGGGGAACGGTGTTGCGGTAATAGTCGAGGCCGATCTCGCCGATGGCCACGACCCGGGGGTGCTGCGCCATCGCGGCGAGCGCCTCCACGGTCCCGGCCGTCGCAGTTTCGGCGGCTTCGGGATGGATTCCCACGGCGGCGACGACGGACGGATAACGCTCGGCAAGCGCGATCGAGCGGTGACTGCTCTCCACGGATGTTCCCGCGGACACCATCAACCCCACGCCGGCTTGAATGGCCCGCGCAACCACCGCGTCGCGGTCGGGATCAAACGCGGGCGCATCCAGGTGGAGGTGCGCGTCGATCCACCCGCTCACAGCGATGCGGCGCCGTCGGCCGACGCGCGGTCGCCCTGGCCCCGGTCCACCCGGTAGGGGGACAGATCCACGCCTGCCCGTCCGGTCGTGATCAGCTCCGCGATCGCCTTTCCGCCGAGGGGCCCTTGGGTAAACCCCTGTCCACCGAACCCTCCGGCCACGAAGTACCCGTCGAGACCGGGGACGGGGCCAAGGTACGGGCGGCCGTCGGGGGAGATCGGGCGGATCCCAGCCCAGGCCCCGGTGATGGGGGCGGTGGCGAGGGCGGGAATCCGGCGCACGGTGATCTCGAGGGCCCGGTCGAGGTATCCCCACTCCACCGCGGTTTCGTACGTCTCCCCCACCGTTTGCCCTTGGACCATGATCAGACCTTCCGCTCTGGTCTTACAGTAGAAATCCTTCTCCTCTTCCATTATAAACGGCCCGCCTGAGGGAAGGATTGCGGCGGGATCGACCACAAACACCTGGCGCTTTCTCGGCGCGACCGGAACCGTCACCCCGGTCATCGCGCCGACCTGGCGCGCCCACGCCCCCGCGGCGTTCACCACGACCGGGGTATGGATCGCCCCGGCCGGGGTCTGCACCCGCTGGACGCGCCCCTCCTCGGCCTCGACCCCCAACACCTCACAACGCTCCTGGATCCGCACCCCGCGGGCACGGGCGGCCTCCGCGATGCGCTGGACGGTGGGCAACGGCGTGGCCCAGGGGTCCGCGGCCGAATAGGTCGCCACCGCCACGTCCTCCGTGTAGAGATAGGGAAACCGCCGCTGGATCTCATCGGGCGCCAGAAGTTCCACCGACACCCCGGTTCGCCGGTGGAAAGGGACCAACGCGCGTGCGTCCGCCTCCGCCTGCGGGGAGCACCACAGCAGCAGGCTGCCGTGCTCTTGAAGATCCGTTCCGAACTCATCACGAAACCGCTGGTGGATCCGGACGCTCTCCATCTGAAACCGGAGGGCCCCCTCCGAACGCGATTGCAGCAGCATCATGCCGGCGGCACGCCCGCTGGCCCCCGCGCCCACGGTGGCGCGCTCAAGCAGCACAACGTTCCGCACGCCGGCTTCAGCAAGGAACAACGCGGTGGAAACACCCACGATCCCGCCCCCCACGATCACCACGTCGGCTGTCTCCACCCGTTCCCTCCGGGGCGGTGCCACGGCACTCACCGCCGCTGCCTCGGGTTCTACGCCTGGGGGGGGTCTCCTCCGATCGAGGACCGGCCGGGACGCTGCCGCGGGCCCGGGGGACTGTGACGTCGACCGCAGCGGCCCTCGGCCTTCCCGCCGACGGCGTGGGAGACGTTGAGTCCTCGCACCCGGCGGGCCCCCCCGGGGCGAGATCACCAAGTGCACCCCGGGGGCCGCCGCGCGCGTTCTACGTGCCCGGGGAAGTTCCCCCGGTCGAGGATCGGACGGAGACCCCAC
>DATEHM010000264.1:0-8805 GCA_035279545.1 bacterium
CTGCTCGCCCCCCGCGAGGAGCTGCGCGGGCTCCCCGCCGCGCACCTCGAGGCGCTGCGGGAGCGGCGCGTCACCGTGGAAGAAGCGGCCTCGCTCACCGCTTCGGCTCTCGAGGCGGCCCTCGGCGAGGCCGACCTGATCATCGACGCCATCTTCGGAACGGGCTTCCGCGGCCCCGCCCAGGACCTTCCCGCGCGGGTCATCGAGGCGGCCAACGCATCGGGCGCGCCGATCCTCGCCGTCGACCTTCCGTCCGGGGTGGATGCGGCGAGCGGGCGGGCCGACCCGCCGTGCATCCGGGCCGCGGCGACGGTCGCGATAGCGCTGCCGAAGGTGGGGGTGGTGCAGTATCCTGCGGCGGCCCACGCGGGTCGCGTCTACGTCGCCGATATCGGGATTCCCGATGCCCTCGTGCGCGAGGCGGCGATCCCCACCTCGCTGGCGACCGCCCGGTGGGTGGATCGGACGCTCCCCCGCCGTCCCGCGAACAGCCACAAGGGCCGGTTCGGCCGGATCGGCATCGTCGCGGGGGCCCGGGGATTCGCCGGAGCCGCCGTCCTGGCCGCCCGCGGGGCGATCCGGGCCGGAGCAGGATTGGTCACCGCAGGGCTCCCGGCCTCCCTGGTAGCGATGCTCCCGACCGCGCTCCCCGAGGCGATGACCCGGACGCTTCCGGAAACCGCCGCCGGCACGCTGAGCGAGGAGGCCTATCAAGCCGTGATCGAGCTCGCGGCCGCATCCGACGTGGTGGCCGTCGGGCCGGGGTTGAGCACGCATCCCGAGGTCGTCGCCCTCCTCCGCCGAGTGCTGCCGCGAATCGAGCGGCCGATCGTGCTGGACGCGGACGGGTTGAACGCCTTCCAGGGCGCTGCCCGCCTGCTCGCCGATCTGCCGGGTCCGCTGGTGATCACGCCGCACCCAGGGGAGATGGCCCGCCTCCTGGGCCGCCGCACCGCGGAGGTGGAGAGCGACCGTCTCCAAACCGCGCGCGAGGCCGCGCACCTGGTGCGCGGGATTGTCATTCTCAAGGGGGCGCGGTCGGTGGTGGCCGCCCCGGACGGGGGCGCTTGCATCATCCCGACCGGCACCCCGGCGATGGCGACGGGGGGGATGGGGGACGTTCTCACGGGGGCGGTCGCAGCGCTCTTGGGGGCGGGGCTGCCCCCGTTCGAGGCCGCGGCGTGCGCGGCTTACCTCCACGGGCTTGCCGGCAACCTCACCGCCGCCGCCCGCGGAGAGTTCGGGCTATTGGCCCACGAGGTCGCCGATGGGATCCCGCGGGCGCTCGCCGACGTGCGATCGGGGCGGGTCGATGAGGGCATCAGTGCCGTCCCGTAGCCCCAAGGCCGCACGTGGGGTCGACCGTCCGGACCGGACCCAGCCGACGCGCCGTGCGTGGGCCGAGATCGATCTGGGAGCGATCCGCGATAACGTGCGCGCGATGCGGGCGGTGCTGCACGAACCGACCCAGTTGATGGCGGTGGTCAAAGCGGACGCCTACGGCCACGGGGCGTGCGCGGTTGCCCGGGCGGCCCTGGAGGCGGGCGCGGCGTCGCTTGGCGTGGCGACGACCGACGAAGGCCAGGAGCTCCGGCGCTCCGGGATCCGGTCACCCATCCTGCTGCTCGGCTACACGCCCCCCGAGGATGCGGAGACGGCGGTGGCGCACGATCTCTCGGTGACCGTCTTTCAGCGGGAGGCGGCGCGCGCCCTCGGCGCGGCCGCGTCGCGGGCCGGCCGCCCGGCCAGGGTGCACGTCAAGATCGACACGGGGATGGGGCGGATCGGGGTCGGCCCGGCGGACGCCGTCGCGCTGGTCCGAGACATCAGCGGCTACGGCGGACTCGTCGTCGAGGGGGTGTGCACGCACTTCGCGACGGCGGATGAGGCCGACCTTGCCGCGGCGAGGCGGCAGTGGGAGACCTTTCGCCATGTCCTCCGCGCCCTCGAGGGGGAGCGGCTGCCCTGCGGGATTCGGCACGCCGCAAACAGCGCGGCGCTCTTCGCCCTCCCCGAGGCGCATCTCGATCTGGTGCGGGTGGGCCTCGCCCTCTATGGGATTCCGCCGGCGAGGCACCTGGCCGGGACGGTGCCGCTGCGGCCGGTGATGCGGCTTCTGGCGCGCGTCGGCCACGTGAAGCGCGTGGCCGGCGGCACGCCGATCGGCTACGGCCATACCTATCGGGCGCCGCAGGAGACCACGATCGCCACGATCGCCGTCGGGTACGGCGACGGGTACCCTCGCCTGGCCGGCGGAACGGGGGAGGTGGTGCTGGGGGGATCCCGCGTTCGGATCGCCGGTCGGGTGTCGATGGACCAGTGCACGATCGACGCGATGGACCTGCCGGTGTCGGTCGGGGACGTGGTGGAGCTGTGGGGAGAGACCCTCTCCGTCACCGATGTGGCGGAGGCGGCGCAGACGATCCCCTACGAGGTGCTGACCGGCGTGAGCCGGCGCGTGCCGAGGGTGTTCGTGCGGGACGGGCGGATGGTGGGGGTTCGCACCTTGCTCGGGGACGGCCCCTAGAGGAGATGGCCATGCGGGTCGCCATTCAGGGTGAGCGCGGCGCCAACAGCGAGGTGGCGGTGGTCCGGTTGTTCGGTGAGGTGGAGATCGTCCCGTGCGTGCAGCTCGCCCAGGCGTTCGAGGCGGTCGCCGCCGGGCGCGCCGACTGCGGCCTGGTGCCGGTCGAGAACTCACAGGCCGGCAGCATCAATGAGACCTACGATCTGCTCCTGACCCATCAACTGGTGATCGCCGGGGAGTTTGACCACCGCGTCGTGCACTGCCTGCTGGCGCTGCCCGGCCAGTCGCTCAGCGCGATCACGCGGGTGTACTCCCACCCGCAGGCGCTGGCGCAGTGCGGGGACTACCTCCGCCGTCTCGGCGCGGAGGCCGTGCCGTTCTACGACACCGCGGGCAGCGCCAAGATGATTCAGGAACAGCGCCTGGCGGGCTGTGCCGCCATCGCCTCGCGGCGCGCGGCGGAGCTGTACCAGCTCGAGGTTCTGGCCGAGGGCATTGAGACCAACCCGAACAACTTCACGAAGTTTCTCCTCATCGATACGAAACCCACCCCGCGCTCCGCGCAGAGCAAGACGTCGATCGTCTTCGTCGTCGAGAACCGGCCCGGCGCCCTCTACCGGGCGCTTGGAGCCCTGGCCACCCGACAGATCAACCTCGTGAAGATCGAGTCTCGCCCGGAGCGGACGCGTCCCTGGGACTATTCGTTTTACGTCGATATCGACGGCCATGCGGAGGACCCCGCGATCGGGGAGGCCCTCGAGGATCTGCGGCGACAGACGACGTTCCTGCGGGTGCTCGGCTCCTATCCGCGCTCACCGGTCCCCGCGCGGCCGTGAGGCCGCGGGCCCCGCGTGGGCTCCACGCCGCGAGTGCGCGTCCTGAGCCGCTCGATGGCGAGCGCCGGGCTTCGGGCGGTCATCGCGGAGGGAGGGGGACCCGATGTGCGGGCGAAATCCTAGCGCAGGCCGATGGCAATAGACCAGGCGGGAGAAGATCTGCGCGACCGTTTCCGCCGGGCTTTTCGCCGGTATCCGGCGGCGGTCACGGTCATCACCTATCTGGATGCCGCCGGCCATCACAGCGGGATGACGGCGACGGCGGTCTGCTCCCTCTCCATCGCACCCCCCTCGGTGATTGCCTGCATCAATCGGGAGGCCCGAGCGCACGCCGCGATCACCCAAGGCGGGCGGTTCGGCATCAACCTTCTGGCCCTGGGGCAGGAGCACGTCGCCACGCACTGCAGCCGGCCCGGCGCCGAGAAGATGTTGAAGCCGGAGTGGGTGGCCGCACCGGGTGAGGCGCGCACCCCGGTTCTCCGGGGCGCGCTCGCGCATCTCGACTGCACGGTGCACCAGCAGCTCGAGATCTACACGCACTCGGTATTGATCGGGGAGGTGGTCTCGGTCCAGTTGGGCCCCACCGCGCCGCCGCTGCTCTATGCCGAAGGGGCGTATCGGACCCTGGACGCCGCGATCGAGCAGTCCTACGAAGTCCTCTGGGACCGGATGATGTCGCGGCTCTTGTGAGAGGCGCCATACGCGCGGCGAGAGACGAGCGCGCTCGGCTCGGCCGGGCCGCGGGGGAGATGACGTATGCGGCGCGGTGATCAGTACGTCGCCAGCCTGCGGGACGGACGCGCGGTGTTCTTGGACGGCGCCCCGGTCGACGACGTCACCGTCCACCCGGCGTTTCGCGGCGCGATCGCGCGGATCGCGGGGGTGTACGATCGGGCAGGCGACCCGGCGCGGCACGGTGACCTGACGTCTGCGGATCCGCGCACGGGCGAGCGCATCAGCAACATGTGGCTGATTCCGAAGTCGGCCGACGACCTGCGTGCCCGCCGGCGCCTGCATCGGTTTTGGGCCGAGGGAAGCTACGGGCTGATGGGCCGGACGCCCGATCACGTGGCCAGCTTCATCGCCGGGTTTGCGGCGTCCCGGGACGTCTTCGACCGAGGGGGGACGCGGTTCGGGGATCATGTGGTCCGGTTCTACGAGCACGCCCGGCGGGAAGACCTCTACCTGACCTATGTGATCGTCCCCCCGCAGGTGGACCGGTCCAAGCCCGCGCACCAGCAACCGGTCAGAGACGTCTACCCGACGGTGGTCAAGGAGCGGGACGACGGCATCGTGCTGCGTGGAGCGCAGATGATCGGCACGTCCGCCGTGATGGCCGACGGACTCCTCTTGACCTACATCGTCCCGCTCGAGCCGGGGGACGAGGATCACGCCATTTCGGTGTTCCTGCCCTGCAACGCCCCGGGGCTTCGCCTCTATCCACGCCGGCCCTACGCGACGATGGCCACGAGCGTCTACGACTATCCCCTTTCCTCGCGGTTCGACGAGACCGATTCGCTGATCGTCCTGCGGGACGTCTTCGTGCCCTGGGAGCACGTGTTCGTGTACCGCGACGTCCGCCTGGTGAACGCGCAGTTTTTCGAGACGGGGAGCCACCTGCTCGGGAACTTTCAGGCGCTGGTCCGCTTCGTCCTCAAGCTGCGGTTCGCCGCCGGGCTGGCGAAGCGGCTGGCCGACCTGCACAACATCGCCGGCCTGCCGCCCGTCCAGGCTCACCTCGGTGGGGAGATCGCCGCGTACGTCACCGCCATGGAGGCGATCGTCGGCGCCGCGGAGAGCTCCCCCTGGATGCGCGACGACCTGGCGCGCCCCAATCCCCAGTTCGTGTACGCGGGGATGTGCCTGCAGCGCCGTTGGGTCGTGGACCTGATGCGCGCCCTCCGGGAGGTCGCCGGCGGGGCGTTCCTCTCGGTGCCGTCGTCGGACCGGAGCTTCGCCAGCCCCGAAACGGGGGAGGACACCCGGCAGTACTATCAGTCGGCCGGCGTCGCGGCTGAGGAGCGGATCAAGCTCGTGAAGCTGATGTGGGACTTCGTGGGGACCGAGTTTGCCGGGCGCCAGCTGCAGTACGAGATGTTCTATTCGGCGGCGAAGCACGTCGTGGATTCGCGGGCGTTCCGCTTTTTCGACTGGGCGGAGAGCCAGCGGTTGGTGGATGCCTGTCTCGCCGAGTACGATCTCGCGGGTCAGGACGTCGGTCTGGAGAGCTAGCTACCTAACTTTTGCACGAAACGGAGCGTACCGCCTCTTCTCATAGCTGTGCGAGGGCCGGCGCCAGTGGGTGGCGGGCCGGGAAACTAAGGTACAATTGATTGTCCTCACGGGCGCATTTGGCAGGAACGTCCATGAGCGTGTGTGTAAGATCGCACAGCCCGAGTTTCTGGAGATCGGCATGGGTGAGCACGTAGTAGCGGAACCACGAGAGCAGATTGAATGTGATCGCAGCGACCTGCAGGAAGCTTTCGATGGAGCGATACTGGCGCGTGCGAAGGTGGTCGATCGACAACCCATACTTGGCACTCTTGAGTAGTGCCTCAATACACTGGCGGCCATTGTAGCGGGTAAAGATCTGTTCCGCGTCAACCTGAGCAGGAGAGAGATTGGTATAGAGGTGGGAATACGAGGGACGATCGTAGCGCTCCGTCATTAATTCAACCAGGACCACACGGACGGGGTGGCAGCACTTGGAGATCCGTTGGGGGCCCAGGTCACAGAGCCGGGTGAACAGATCCAACGATTCCCACTGCGTGGGAGCGACCGCAGCCGCAAAGTTCACGGCCGTTTTATCCGAAAACCCCTTGATGATAAAGGTGAGGCCCAATTCGATGAGCTCCTGGACGTCCGCCCCCGTGCCAAAGGACGCATCAGCCCGAATCACCCCCACCCGCTCAAGGGATCCAAGCACATCGGCCGCCTGATAGAGACAATCCCAGAGGCGACCGGCCGGTTGGATATTGGCAGGGTCGAACGACAGGGCTAGGATCTCGGGGCCGGCGGGGTTATGTGTCGCGGCGACCGTCATCCGGTACCCACGGCGTCCCCGCTGCCGCGGGAAATAGCCTTTCCGCATGCCCTCGTAGGTGCGGCCGTACACCATTAGGCCGGTGGAATCGATGTCGAGGTCCACCCGCTCGAGTTGGTGCCACAAACCAAAGCGGACTAACAACAGCTCTGTGATCAACTCCAGTTGCTGCCGCTGGGGGGCCCCGAGGTCGTGTAAGAAGCGGCTGATGGACGACTGGTCGGGAAACTGCGGCATGCCGAACAGCTCGGCCACGACGGGATACGGACGCAGTCGGTGATTGATGTCTTTGGTCCACTCACAGCCTACGGCCAGGGAGCAGATCAGCGTCTGCAGTTTCTGCAGCGGCGTGTAGTCGAGCGTTTTGATGGGCACGTGGAAGTGCTGCTCAAACGGGGCAAAGAATCCTGTCCGGAGCGCAAACGCGACGAGCAGTCCGAGCGCGCCGGTGGGGAGCAGATCGTCGCACCGGTCCGTGCCGCAATGGACGTCAAGGGGCAGGTCGACGGAAGCGCACGAGCGTGGAGCTAGAGCGCCCCTTTTTTCAGCCCCTTCCTCGGCTGGGCCTTCCCGGGCTCCCGACGCGCCTGTAAGGCGACCAGTCCGGCCTGGACCTGCTCGTTAAGCTCGGCCCGCGCCTGCTTGTACCGGGCCAACGCCGCCTTGACCCGCGGGATCTCCGCAGCACGCAGGGTCAGGATCCGGGTCTTGCCAGCGACATTTAAGGACAGCGCGGGGGTTTCGTGCAACTCCCCGCGCGCACACCGGCATCCGGGGCGCCCACACTTCCGCTTCAGCGTGATGAGCGAGCCACGTAACATCAACGCCATACGTGTCGGTTCTTCTGCCGAAGGCATCCCTGCTCCCTCCCAGAGACTGTTAGCATTTATTGCTAACAGATTATTCTCTGAAGGCAGCGCGCCCCCTTCAGCTCTTTGGACCCAGCTTTCCCTGGCCTTGGAGATGGAAAGGGATAGGCGAACTATGCCGTGGAACGAGTTCGTGCAAAAGTTAGGTAGTTAGACCGGGGACTCATTCCTGGTGAGGCGGCATAAGCCAGACGGCGCTATCAGATCGTAAGGCTTGCGGTCGCGAGAGGGCCACGGCAGGTCGGGTGGCGCTCGGGGACGTCGCCTGTTGCTAAGAAGACTATCGGCGCGCCGCGCTGGTCGTTTCGATGGCGGGACGGTGCGGCGGCTACTTGCACGGCGGCAGCGTTATCACGATGTTCGCGCCGTAATCGTAAAAGTCCGTTATTCCGTCGACATTGCCGCTGGCACTCGCATTGACGATCCGCCGAGGCAATCTGCTCGCCTCGCCCACGTATATAGTATCTTTCTTCCTCATCGTCGGTCCCAAAGGAGTGTCCGCTTGATGGATGATGTATTGATACGTCCAGACAGGCGCTCCGTCGATGATGGTATCCGGCCCACGTGACACGTCCACCGTGCCGTTCGTGCCTAAGGGGTCGAAGGGATCGAAACGCGACGGGCCGCTCGGCACGGATCTCGTGGGGCTCTTTGAGCATTGCCACTCCCCGAGCACGCCGGATGCGCCGGTCGTGCGTTGCCGGATCTGCTCGTTGACGAAGATCCATTCGTCCGTCTGGACGCCCGTGCCGGTGGCTACGCGGGAGACGGAGTGGAACGAATTCGGCCGCACGATCTCAGTGACAATGACCGTTGACTCATCACTGGACGTGAGTTTCATGCGGTACGCGGAGAGGGTCCAGAGTCTCTTGAAGGCGGCCTGGCTTTCTCTCCACGCCGCCACGTCGCCGTGGGCCGTGAGCGCGGCGTGCGCTCCGGCGATGGCGAACGCGATGACGCAGACAAGACCGATGACCGCCAGCGCTCGAGACCTCGCGTTTCGCGCGCCCATCGAGTGGCCCCCCAACCGAACGAACCGTCTAACGCTTGAATGCCCAGTTGCCCGGGCCGGGAGACAAGCGCAGGCTTCCTCTGGGAATTCAAGGTTCGTCCTAACCGAACTGACTGAGTCTGAACCAGATTACACGTCACTTCGAATGACAGGACGGAGAATTCGCTGGCGTTGTCACGGCACTGGGTACCGATTGATTACTCGTAGCTTAATTGTAGTTAGGGACCTGAGAGGAATGCGGACGATCGTTCGTGGTGCCGGGAGGGGGATTTTTGCGTTTTCAACAATCCAGAACCCTATGGTTGTCGGGGTTGTCGCCTGACCAGGGAAGACGCCCTTCAGTCATTCTGGGATTTCGCTGTCCCGCTATTGCGTCGCTTTGGTGTCCAAGCAAATCCGTATGGCAGGAACTAACCACCCGAAACGCGAATACAAAGCAGGCAGAGGGGCTGTGGCCAATCCGCCACTGCCCCTGAAAGTTTCACCCCCCGCAAGTTACCAAGCGAAGGAGGAAGTCA
>DATEHM010000265.1:0-15297 GCA_035279545.1 bacterium
CAGGCAGAGGTCCTGGAGATCCGGCGGGCCGTCCCCCCGCAGCGTCCGGAGCGCCTCGTCGACCTCGAGCGCGTTGCCGACCGTGCGGCCGAGGGGCTCGTCCATCGCGGTGATCACGGCCACGGTCCGCCGGCCGGCCGCCCGACCGATCTCCACCATCGCGGCGGCGAGGGCGCGGGCGGCGGCCGGGGTCTTCATGAAGGCGCCGCTGCCGGCCTTGACGTCGAGGACGATCGCGTCGCTGCCGGCGGCGATCTTCTTGCTCATCACGCTGCTGGCGATGAGCGGGACGCTGTCCACCGTCGCCGTGACATCGCGGAGCGCGTACAGCCGCTTGTCGGCCGGCACCAGATCCTGCGATTGGCTCACGATCGCGCAGCCGACCCGGTTCACCTGTGCGATCAGCTCATCCGGCGAGAGCTGGATGCGGAAGCCCGGAATCGATTCCAGCTTATCGAGCGTGCCGCCGGTGTGCCCCAGCCCGCGGCCGGAGAGCTTCGCCACCCGCACCCCCGCGCTGGCCACCAGCGGCACGACCACAAGCGAAGTCTTATCCCCCACCCCGCCGGTGCTGTGCTTATCCACGGTCCGCCCGCGCACGCCGCCGAGGTCGAGCGTCTTGCCGCTGTTGACCATCGCCAGCGTCAGCGACGCGGTCTCCGCGGCGCTCAGCCCGCGGAAGTACACGGCCATCAGGAACGCCGCCATCTGGGTCTCGGGGATCTCGTCCCGGACGAACCCCCCGATCAGCCAGCGGATCTCCGCGTCGGAGAGCTCGCGCCCGTCCCGCTTCTTCTGGATCAACTCGTACGCGCGCATTCGGGCATCTCAGCCGGGCAACGTCTCGATGATCCCCCGCACCAGCCGGACAAACCGGGGCTCCAGGGCGTGGGCGGCCCGCAGGACGGCTTCGTGCGTGGCCGCCTCCCCGCCCGCGGCCGCGTTGGTGATCGCGGAGAGCCCCAGCACCCGCACTCCGGCATGCCTGGCGGCGATGACCTCCGGGATGGTCGACATCCCGACCGCGTCGGCCCCCCACCGCGCCATCATGGCCAATTCCGCGGGGGTCTCGTACGAGGGGCCGCTCACCCCGATGTACACTCCCCGCTGGAGCGTCATCCCCGCCGCGCGGGCGACCTCGACGGCGAGGGCCACGAGGGCGGGGTCGTACGCGCGGGAGAGATCCGGAAATCGGGGGCCGAGCGTCTCGTCGTTCGGCCCGATCAGGGGGTTCGTCCCGGAGAAGTTGATGTGGTCGGTGATCACCATCAGGTCCCCCGCCCGGAGGCCGGGGGCGATCCCGCCCGCGGCGTTCGTGACGATCAGGGTGCGGACGCCGAGCGCCGCGAGGACCCGCACGGGGAAGACCACCTGGGCGGCGGTGTACCCTTCGTAGACATGAACGCGCCCCTGCATCAGGGCGCAGGCCCGGCCGCCCAGACGGCCGAGGATGAGACGGCCTCGATGGCCCGCCGCGGTTGGGACGGGGAAATGGGGGATCTCCCCGTAGGGCAGGACCACCTCCGCCTCGCCCTGGTCGGCGAGGGCGCCCAACCCGCTGCCGAAGATCACCCCCAGCGGGGGAGCGAGTGGCGTCCGTCGCCGGATCTCCGCCACCGCGTCGGCGATCGGGGTCCCCGCGCTCACCGCACCAGCACCTCGCCCAGCACGCTCGTCCCCACCCGCGGGGGCACCCCGTCCAGGGCCGCCGCCACGGTCGCGCCGACATCCGCGAACGTGCCGCGGGTCCCCACGTCCACCCCGCCGCGGACCCGGGGGCCGGCCAGGAGGAGCGGCACGTACTCCCGGCTGTGGTCCGTGCTCGCGCTCGTCGGATCGTTGCCGTGATCTGCGGTAACGATCAACAGATCGGTCGGGCCGAGCCGCGCCACCACCGCGGCCATGTCCGCGTCGATCCGTTCAAGGTCGTCGCCGTACCCGCGCGGGTCGTTGCGGTGGCCGAACAGCGTGTCCAGATCCACCAGGTTGGCAAAGATCAGGCCCGCGGGGGTGGTGTCCATGGCGCGGAGGGTCTGGGCCATCCCATCCCGATCGTCGTGGGTGTGGACGGCGTCGGTGATCCCGCGGCCGGCGAAGAGGTCCGACACCTTGCCGACCGCCACCACGGGCTCGCCGGCGGCGTGCAGGCGGTCCAGCACCGTGGGCCCGGGCGGCGCGAGCGAAAAATCCCTCCGCCGGTCCGTGCGGACAAACCGGCCGGGGGCGCCGACGAACGGGCGGGCGATCACCCGCCCCACGGCGTGCGGCCCGGTGAGGAGCTCCCGGGCGATCCGGCAGTCCCGGTACAACTCGTCCACCGGGAGGACATCCTCGTGTGCCGCGATCTGAAACACGCTGTCCGCCGAGGTGTAGACGATCGGCCGGCCCGTGCGCAGGTGTTCCTCGCCGAGTTGTTGGATGATCGCCGTCCCGGACGCGGGCCGGTTGCCGAGCACCCGCCGCCCGATGCGCGCTTCGAATGGGTCGATGATCTCGGGGGGAAACCCGTGCGGGTAGGTGGGGAACGGCCGGTCCAGGATCAGCCCCATCATCTCCCAGTGCCCGGTGGTGCTGTCCTTCCCTGGGGACACCTCGGCCATCTTGCCGAACGCGCCGGCCGGGGCGGGATCCGGGGAAACGCCCAAGACGGGGACGATCCGCCCCAACCCCAACCGGCCCAGCGTAGGCATCCGCAGCCCCCCGCAGGCCGCCGCGGTGTGCGGCAGGGTGCTGGCCCCCAGATCGCCGAACTCGACGGCATCGGGCAGCTCGCCGACGCCGCAGCTGTCGAGCACGATCACGATCACGCGCCGGAGGCGGGCCACTCCCCCCCGCGCGCCCGCGCGCTCGGGAGCGCCGGCGGACCGGGTCAGCCGGGGGTCCCCAGACGCTCGCATGCCAGGGCGATCCCGATCACCGACTTGGCGTCGCGGATCTCCCCGGAATCGATCCGACGGCGGGCTTCCTGAAGCGCCATCGTCTCCACCCGCAGATCGACCTCCTCGCTTGCCGCCACGGCGGGGCGGAGGTCCCGAGCCAGAAACACATGCAGCATCTCGGAGAGGATGCCGGGCGAGGGATAGAAGGAGCTGAGGCGCTCCCACCGTCCGGCCGCCCGGCCCACTTCCTCGGCGAGTTCGCGCTCGGCGCACCGCTCCGGCGTTTCGCCGGGTTCCATGGTGCCGGCGGGGATCTCGAGGAGGTCGGCCTCCACAGCGGCGCGGTACTGGCGGACGAGCACCACTTCCCCGTCGGCGGTCAGGACCACCATCGCCACCGCCCCGGGGTGCTCGACGATCTCGTATTCGGCGCGGTGGCCGCCGGGGAACTCGATTTCATCCAGACGGATCGCCACCCGCCGTCCTTCGAACACGCGGCGGCGGCGCACCAGCCGCCGCATCAGACCCGGGCGGAACGGTCAACGGGGCCGGTCACGCCTTGACGGACGCGCCCGTGGTGACGTAGACGGGCGTCCCTTCACGCGAGGCCAGCTCTCGGAAGGCCACGAGGACGCGCTGGGTGATCGGGCCCGGCTGGCCGGTGCCGATGGCCCGCCCGTCCAGCGACACGACCGGGCCCAGTTCGGCCCCGGTCCCGGTGAGGAAGCACTCGTCGGCCGTGTACATGTCGTGGAGGGTCAGGACCTGCTCGGCGGAGGGGACGCCCAGCGTCGCGCACAGGTCGAAGATCGTCTGCCGGGTCACGCCCTGCAGGATGCCGAGATACGCCGGCGGGGTGAGCACCCGGCCACCCCGGACGATGAAGATGTTGTCGGCCGTACACTCGGCGACGTAGCCTTGGGTGGTGAGCATCAGCCCTTCGTCGACCCCGGCCAGGTTCACTTCCATCCGCGCCAGGATGTTGTTCAGGTAGTTGCAGGTCTTCACCCGAGGGTTGAGGACGTCCACCGGTCGCTGCCGCGTCGTGGTCGTGATCATCCGCAGGCCTTTGCGGTACGCCTCCTCCGGGTACAACTGGATCGAGTCGACGATGACGACGACGTTCGGCCGCGGACACTTTCGCGGATCGATCCCGAGATCCCCGGGGCCGCGCGACACCACGGGACGGATGTAGGCGTCCCGCAGCCCGGTCCGGCGCACGGTCTCCAGGATCGCCTCGGCCATCTCCGCCTTGCTGAGGGGAATCTCCAGGCCCAACGTGTGCGCGGACTCGAAGAGCCGATCGACGTGCGCGTCCAACTTGAAGACCCGGCCGTTGTACGCGCGGATGCCCTCGAACACCCCATCGCCGTAGAGGAATCCGTGGTCGTAGACGGAGACGGTCGCCTCCGCCTTCTGGACGAACCGGCCGTTCACGTAGACCATCGCACCCATTGCGCTCTCCTCTCGAGCCCCGCCTGCGTCAAATGCCTCACCTGTTCGCTGCGGGCGTAAATGGCTCCTCCGGGACGTGCCCGGCGGGGTGCTGCGTCTGCCGGAGCGCCGCGGCGATGAACTCCCGGTAGAGGGGGTGGGGCCGGTTGGGCCGCGACCGGTACTCGCCGTGAAACTGCGTGCCGACGAACCAGGGGTGATCGGGCAGCTCGACGATCTCGACGAGCCGGCGGTCCGGGTACAGCCCCGTCACCCGAAGACCGTGCTGCGTCAGGATCGGCAGGTAGTGGTTGTTGACCTCGAACCGGTGGCGGTGCCGCTCCTGGACCTCCGCGACGCCATACGCCTCCCCCGCGTGCGACCCCGGGGTGAGCCGGCACGGGTACAGTCCCAGGCGCATCGTCCCCCCCTTATCCGTCACCGCCTCCTGCTCGGGGAGCAGCCCGATCACCGGGTGCGGCGTGTTCGGGTCCACCTCCGTCGTATTGGCCCCGGCGAGACCGCAGACGTGCCGCGCGAACTCCACCACCGCCCACTGCATACCGTAGCACACGCCGAAGAACGGGATGCGGCGCTCCCGCGCGAAACGCGAGGCCTTCACCTTGCCCTCCACCCCTCTCGCCCCAAACCCCGGACAGACGAGGATCCCGTCAAACCCGGCGAGCCGCGCCGCCACGCCTCCGGCGTCGAGGGCGTCCAGCTCCTCCGAGTCCTGCTTAGTAATCACCACCCGCGCGCCGGTGGCGATGCCACCGTGGCGGAGCGCCTCCTCGATGCTCACGTACGAGTCCTCGTTCCCCACGTACTTGCCGACGAGCGCGATCCGCACGCTGGAGGAGGGATGGCGAATTCGCTCGACCATCGCCCGCCACTCGGCGAGGTCCGGCGGCCGCACCGGGAGGCGCAGCCGGCGCTCCACGATCCGGGGGAGGCCCTCGTCCTCGAGGATGAGGGGGACCTCATAGATGCTCTGCGCGTCGATCGCCTGGATCACGGCCTCCAGCGGGACGTCGCAAAACAGCGCGAGCTTCTCCCGCAGTCCCCGGGAGAGCGGCCGCTCGGTGCGGCAGACCAGGACGTCGGGTTGGATCCCGATCCCGCGCAGCTCCTTCACGCTGTGCTGGGTCGGCTTCGTCTTGAGCTCGCCGGCGCTGCGGAGAAAGGGGATGAGCGACACGTGGATGTACATCACGTTCTCTTCCCCGACGTGGAACTTGAACTGCCGGATCGCCTCCAGGAAGGGGAGGCTTTCGATGTCCCCCACGGTCCCCCCGACCTCGACCATGACGATGTCGGCGCCCTGCGTGCGGCCGACCCGGGTGATCTCGTCTCGGATCTCGTTGGTGACGTGCGGGATGACCTGCACCGTCCCGCCCAGGTACTCGCCCCGGCGCTCCCGGGCGATCACCGCGCCGTAGATTTTCCCGGTGGTCGTATTGTTGTCCCGGCAGAGGTTCTCGTCGATGAAGCGCTCGTAGTGGCCGAGATCCATATCCGTCTCGGCGCCGTCGTCGGTGACGAAGACCTCCCCGTGTTGAAATGGGTTCATCGTCCCCGCGTCCACGTTCACGTACGGATCGAACTTCAGCAGCGTGACGTGCCACCCTCGGCTGCGGAGCAACCGCCCCAGCGACGCGGAGGTGATCCCCTTGCCCAACGCGGAGGTGACCCCTCCCGTCACAAAGATGTACTTCGGCCCCTGCTGCGTCATTCGCCGCGCCCTCCCCTTCGCCGACTCATCGTTCGCCGCTCCTGCCTCG
The DNA here is from genome assembly GCA_035279545.1 of bacterium. GTDB lineage: Bacteria > Sysuimicrobiota > Sysuimicrobiia > Sysuimicrobiales > Segetimicrobiaceae > Segetimicrobium. The sequence continues at coordinate 6,095 of DATEHM010000265.1, forward strand.
GATGCGCCTACCGTTCTCCCCACGTGAGCTTGGCGCGGAGGATGCTGTAGAAGCCGCCCCGTCCCAGGCGAACGAGCCGGGTGCGGTGGGGCGAGCGTTCCACCCGCACCTCATCGCCTTCCTTGAGGGGGAACCCTTCCTGCCCGTCTACCGTCAGGATCGGCGGCGGGGGCGGGGCGCCGACCGGGTCGACCCGGATGGTCACCGTGTCGGTCCCGGAGACCAGCACGGCGCGGGCGTTCAGCGTGTGGGCGCAGATCGGCGTGAGCACGATCCCGTCCACCGCCGGATGCACGATCGGGCCGCCGGCGGACAGGGAATACGCGGTGGAACCGGTGGGGGTGGCGACGATCAGGCCGTCGGCCAGATGCGTGGCGAGGTGCTCGCCGTTGACGAAGGTGCGCAGCTTGAGCAGCCGGGCGTAACCGCTCTTGGTGACGACGATGTCGTTGAGCGCGAGGAACTCTTGAGGGATTTGCCCGTCCCGCTCGACCCGGGCGCGCAGCATCATCCGCTCGTCGAGTTGATAGTCGCCCTCCAGGAGCCGGTGGAGCGCGCTCGCCACCTCGGGGCCGTTCACCTCGGCCAGGAACCCGAACGCGCCGAGGTTGACCCCCAGGATGGCGATCCCCTGGGGGCCGGCCGCGCGCGCGGTGCGCAGGATGGTGCCGTCTCCCCCAAAAACCACCACGACGCTGACCCGCCGGATCAGCTCGGCTTCACTCGCCCCCAGTGCGGGGTGACCGAGGATCTCGGCGCTCTCCCGATTGATCCAGACCGACACGCCGCGCTCGAGGAGGAGGTCCACGGCTTCCCGCGCCAGCCGCGCGACGTCGGGGTTGGCGTGGATCTTCTCGACGTTGACGTTCAGGCCGACCGCGGTCACGGGCGCCTCGGGGGAACCGCGCCGGCGTGCGCCCGCGCGACGCTGGCGTCGATGGCCTCGGCGGGCAGCCCCTCGCCCGTCCCCGGCCGGAGGTGGACCAGGTACTCCATGTTCCCGGCGGGCCCGGTGATCGGCGACGGGGTGACGCCCAGGGCGGTCAGATCGGCCGCGCGGGCGGCGGTGAGGACCCGGGAGAGGACCTCCCGGTGGACGTCGGGATCGCGCACCACGCCGCCCCGCATGACGTGGGCCCGTCCGGCCTCGAACTGGGGCTTCACCAGGGCCACCACGGATCCGGACGCGACGACGAGGCCCGCGATCGCCGGCCAGACCAGTCGCAGGCTGATGAACGCCAGGTCCGCGGTCACCAGGTCGCAGCGGCCGCCGACCTGATCGGCGGCGAGGTAGCGGGCATTCACGCCCTCGAGGGCCACGACCCGCGGGTCGGTCCTGAGCCGCCACGCCAGTTGGCCGCGCCCCACATCCACGGCGTAGACACGCGAGGCTCCGGCGCGGAGGAGGCAGTCGGTGAACCCCCCCGTGCTCGCTCCGAGATCCACAACCACCCTGCCGCGCACATCGATGCCAAACACCTCAAGCGCGTGGGCGAGCTTGAGGCCGCCGCGGCTCGCGTACACCGTCCCCGGGCGGCGGACCTGCACGGTCGCCCCCGGCGCGATCCGGCGGCCCGGCTTGTCAACGAGGCGCCCGTCCACGGTCACCAGGCCCGCCATGATCGCCGCCTGCGCCTCGCTGCGGGTCGCGGCGTGGCGCTGGGCGACCAGCCACTGATCCAGCCTGACCCCGGAGAGCATCCCCGCACCCGGCGTCATCGGTCGCGGCTGAGGAGGAACGCGGCCAGGCTCCCCAGCCATTCCCCCCGCGCGCCGAGCGGCTGGAGCGCCGAGATCGCCTGCGCGGTGACGGCCCGGGCGAGGTCCCGGGACGCGTCCAGCCCGAAGACGGCGGGGAACGTCACCTTGGCCTGCGCGGCGTCGCTGCCGGTGCCTTTGCCGAGATTGACCTCCTCGCCGACAACATCGAGGATGTCGTCAACGATCTGAAACGCCAAGCCGACGTGCTCCCCGTACCGGCTCAAGGCCTGCAGGTCGTCCGGGGACGCGCCCGCCAGCATCCCACCGATGCGCACGCAGGCCTGGATCAGCGACCCCGTCTTCAGCCGGTGGATCTGCCGGACGTCCGCCGCGTCGACCGGACCCCGCGAGGCCAGGAGGTCGAGCACTTGACCGCCGACCATCCCCTGCGTGCCGATCCCCCGGGTGACCTCCACGATGGCCGCCACCACCCGATCCGGGGGAATCGCGCCGCCGCCGCCGATCCCGGCGAGCAACTCGAAGGCCAGCGCGTGCAGCGCGTCGCCCGCGAGGACCGCCATCGCCTCGCCGAAGACCACGTGACAGGTCGGGCGACCCCGCCGGGTGGGGGAGTTGTCCATCGCGGGCAGATCATCGTGGATCAACGAGTAGGTGTGGATCAACTCCACCGCCGCGGCGGCGGGCAGGACGCCCTCCGGTCCCATCCCGGCGACCTCCGCGCCGGCCAATACCAGGATGGGCCTGAGGCGCTTGCCGCCGGCGAACACGCTGTAGCGCATCGCCCGGTGCACCACCTGCGGGGGGGTGTCCGCGGAGACCAGCGAGCGGTCCAGGGTCGCCTCGACGAGTCCGCCGTGTTCGGCCAGCCGGGCCTCGATGGCGGCGAGCGCCCCCACGGGGAGCAGCGGGAATGAGCCGGCGGGTACGCGCGACGTCAGCGGCATCCTCGCTAGCGGATCACAAACTCCCGCTCCCGGCATGGAACGTCTTCCCAGTCGACCTGGATCCCACGGACGGTGGCCCCCAACGGACCGGTGCGCAGCGCGACCAGGAGCGCCTCGAGCGCATCCCGCGCTCCCTCGGCCAACACTTCCACCTCTCCGTTCGGAAGGTTACGGGCGAAACCGCGGAGCCCCAACGCGCGGGCGCGATTGAGGGTGAAGAACCGAAATCCGACCCCCTGCACCCGTCCGGTCACCACGATATGGACGCGCACAGGACGCGGGGCCGCCTCACACGTCGGCCGCGTGCCCCACCAAAGGGGGGGTGGTGGATCGGACGATATTGCCGAGCAGGCCGTTGACGAATCGGCCGGACTCTTCGGTGCTGAACCGCTTGGCGAGTTCCACCGCCTCGTTGATGGCGACACGAACGGGGGTGTCGGTATACCGCAGCTCGAAGATGGCCATGCGGAGGATGTTGCGATCGACGGCCGCCATGCGCTCAAGCGTCCACCGCTCGGCGCACTGGGCGAGCACGGGGTCGATCTCGGCCAGACGGGCCCGGGTCCCCCGGCACAACGTCTCCACCCACGCCCAATCGTCGGGAAGCCAATCCGGGGCCGCGACGGATGTCAGGGCGTCCTCCAGGGACAGCTTCCCGACGTCCATCTGGAACAGCACCTGAAATGCCGCCTCCCGTGCCCGCCGCCGCATCGTTCTCCGTTTCGCGCCTGCCCCCTCCAAACAAACTGACCACCGTGGTTGGGGTGGTCAGTCTCCTACTCGAGGGCCGCGTCCGCCCGCTGGGCTTTCCTGCGATCGTTCGCCGCCTGCACTACCGTATTATACTCGGTCGGGCCCCCGCAAGCAACTCTCGGGCCCTGCCCACGTCCTCGCGGATCTGTGCGGTCAGGGCCGCCGCGTTCGGGAAGGCGCGCTCGGCCCGGATCCGCGCAACGAACTCCACGCCCATCGGTTCGTCGACCAAGCTGCCATCGTAATCGAGGACGTGGGTCTCCAGGGAGAGGTCCCCGCCGCCGAACGTCGGGCGGTAGCCAATGTTGGTCGCGCCGCTGTACCGGCGCCCGCCGGCCTCGACGATCGTGGCGTACACCCCCCGCCCCGGGAGGATCTTGCGCGGCGACGGCCACTGCAGGTTGGCGGTGGGAAACCCGATGGTCCGGCCGCGCCCCTGGCCGGGCACGACGCGTCCAAGCACGCGGTAGTATCGCCCCAGCAGATGCGCGGCCTCGTCAACCAACCCTTCGCGCAGGGCGCTGCGGACTCTGCTGCTGCTCACCGGTTCCCCCCGCACCAGCGCCGCCGGGACCAAGTGCACCTCCACGCCGTGAGCCCGGCCCCACTCGGCGAGGCGCGCGGCCGTCCCTTCCCGGCGGTGGCCGAACGTGTAGGAGGAGCCGACGAAGATCACCCGGGCCCCGAGCCGGCGGGCGAGGATCTCGTCGAGCCACACCTGCGCCGGGGTCATGGAGAACGCCAGGTCGAACCCGAGCACTACCGCAAGATCCACCCCGAGTCGCTCCAGGAGGGGAAGCCGCTCCTCCAGGGTCGTCAGCAGGATCGGCTCGGCGCTGGGGCGGAGGATCTCGAGCGGGTGGGGATCGAACGTCACCGCGGCGGAGCGGAGCCCCACCTCGCCGGCGCGAGCGACGGCCTCGCCGATCACCTTTTGGTGACCGACGTGCAGGCCATCAAACGTCCCGAGTGCCAGCACGGAGTTCCCGCCCTGCGCGGGGAACTCATCCAGACCGTGGACGATGCGCAACCAGCCCTCCTCCGGTTCCGGCCAGCACCTTGAACGGCCGCAACAACCCGCCGTCGACTTTTGCCAACGCGATGAGCGCGCCCCGGCGGCTGCGGAGGCGGACGGGGAGGTCCTCCGAGAGGCCGGTCTCCCCCACCTTCCACAGCGGGATGGGGTGGCCGTTGAGGACGTCGATGACGCTGCGCTCCGAAAGGTCCACCACCGGCAGGTGGCCCACCGCTTCGTCCATCGGGACCATGACGTCCGCGAGCGCGCCCCGGCCGGCGCCCTCGGCCAATTCCTCCAGGGTCACCGCGTCCCGCAGGGAGAACCGGCCGGCACGCGTCCGCACCATGAAGTGCGCGTAGCCGCCCCACCCCATGGCGTCCCCGATATCCGCGCACAGCTTCCGGATGTAGGTTCCCTTGCCGCAGGCCACCTCGAGCAGCGCCGACAGATGGTCGTGACCGGTCCAGAGGATGTCGATTCGCTGCACCACCACCGACCGCGGCTGCAGGTCGACCGCTTCCCCGCGGCGGGCCAGCCGATAGAGACGCTCGCCATCGTGATGAATCGCGGACACCATCGGCGGCACCTGCAGGATCTGTCCGGTGAACCGCTGGAGGACCGCCTCGAGCGCCTGGCGGGTAACGGGGCGGCGTGCGCCCGAGGTCTCCGCCGGGGCCACCCTCTCGCCGTAGGCATCCCCCGTGCTCGTCCGCACCCCCAGGCGAAGTTCCACCCGGTACTCTTTGTCGGTTTCCATCAGGATCTCGCTCAACCGCGTGGCCCGGCCCACGCAGCACACCAGCACGCCGGCCGCCCCGGGGTCGAGCGTCCCGGTGTGGCCGACGCGACGGAGCCCGGCGGCCCGCCGGACGACGTTGACGACATCGTGCGAGGTCATCCCGGGCGGCTTCAGCAGGTTGAGGACCCCGTCCATTGCGGTCAGGCGGCTCCCCCCGGAGCGGTGGGGTTCGACGCGGCAAGTTCGCGCCGAACGACGTCGAGCGTCCGGTCGATGGCCGCGGTGAGCGCCTCCTTGATGGTGAATCCCGCCGCCGCCGCATGGCCCCCGCCGCCGAACGCCTCGGCGATGACGTTGGCCCGCACCCCCCCCTGCGCGCGGAGGCTGACGTGAATACCCTCGGGCTCTTCTTTGAAGAGGACGGCGACCTGCGCCCCCCGGATTGCCCGGATCGCCCCCACGATCCCCTCGGACTCGTCCATCGACGCGCCCGCTTCTTTCAGCATGGCCTGGGTGACCACGGTCCACACCACCCGGCCGGCCTCAGCGACGGTGAGACGGCTGAGGGCCATGCCCAACAGCCGCAGCGAGCCCACGGATCGGTTCTCGTAGACCTGCGTGTACACCGCGGTGGGACTCGCCCCCGCCGCCACCAGCTCCGCGGCAATCTGGAAACTGCGCGGGGTCACACTGGCGTGGTGAAACCCGCCGGTGTCGGTGAGCAGCGCGGTGAGCAGGCACGTGGCGGTGTCGGCGTCGAGCACCGGGTGCAGCGCTTTGACGATCGGCAGCACCACTTCCGCGACCGCGGCCGCTTCGGTATCCAGCAGCACGAGGTCTCCGTACCCGCTGTTGCTCACATGGTGATCGATGTTGACCCAGACGGGCACCCCGGCCGCCCGCGCCACCAGCCCGCCGGCCCGCTCCGGGGAACTGCACTCCATGAAGACGACGGCGTCGAACGTCTCCCCGGCGGGGATCTCGGCTACCACCTGCTCGCTACCGGGGAGGAATTGATACATCGTGGGCAGCCCATCCGCGCTGCCGACGACGGCCCGCTGGCCGCGGGCCCTCAGGGCCTGGGCAAGCGCCAACGTGGACCCCAGACAGTCGCCGTCTGGCGCGACGTGATTGAGGAGCAGAACGCTACGCCGACTTTGAAGGGTTTCCGCGATCCGAGCGGCCCGATGCATTCCCGGATGCCTCGCCTTCCGTCTCCGCCACCTGGCGCAACAGGCGCTGCACGCGCACGCCGCGCTCGATGGACTCGTCAAGCCTGAACGACACTTCGGGCATGTAGCGGAGGCGAATCCGCCGTCCCAGCTCCTTCCGGATGAACCCCTGAGCGTTGCCGAGGCCGGCCATCGTTTTGGCCTTCGCCTCCGCATCCCCCAAGATGCTCACAAACACCCGGGCGTGCCGCAGATCTTGGCTCAGCTCCACGTCCAGGACGGAGACGAACCCGATCCGGGGATCCTTCATCTCACGTTGGAGAATCGTGCTGATCTCCTCCTTGAAGAGTTCACGAAGTCTGGCGATGCGCACGCTCATGCCTGGACCTCCTTCCCGGCGGGCCCGTTCGTCTCGCCCCCCGCGCCGCGGACGATGTGGCGGCGGAGCAGCACAGATGTGAGTGGGGAAGGTGGATCACCGCATCTCCACCGCGTAATCCAGCACCACGAGATCGGTGTGGTGCTCGATCGCGCTGGCGACGTGGGCGAGCACTTGGTCGGCGTGGCGGGCGCTCGTGCTGATGTACGCGACGGCGAGCCCGGCGCGCCGCCAGGATTCCTGGTGCGCCACCTCGGCGGCGGCGACGCGAAACCGATGGTGCAATCGGTCCAGGAGCGATTTCACGATCCGCCGCTTATCTTTGATGCTCTGCGTCCCCGGAAGGCTACACTCGACCCGCAGCACCCCGACCACCATGGCCCTGTCTCCTGTTCCCCTGCGGGGGCACCGTCCCCCGGGGTGGTCTTGCCAGCCGTCAGGCCGGTTTCACCTCCATGGCGAATGCCTCGATCGTGTCGCCTTCCTTAACATCGTTGTACCGTTCGAGGCCGATTCCGCACTCGAACCCTTCCACCACCTCGCGGACGTCGTCCTTGAAGCGGCGCAGCGATCCGATCACCCCTTCGTGGACCACGGCGCCATCCCGGATCAGCCGGGCCTTGGCGCCCCGGACGATCTTCCCGCTGGTCACGTAGCAGCCCGCGATCGTGCCGATCCGGCTGATCGAGTACACCTTCCGCACTTCCACGCGCCCAAGGATGACCTCCGCCATCTCCGGAGCCAGCAACCCCGTCGAGAGCTTCTTGACGTCATCGAGCACCTCATAGATCACCCGGTAGAGGCGGATATCGACCCCCTGCGTCTCGGCGAGGCGCCGCACGGGCGGTTCCGGGCGGACATTGAAGCCGATCACGCGGGCGAAGCTCGCGGCCGCCAGCATGACGTCAGACTCGGTGATGTTCCCCACGCCGGCGTGCAGGATCGTGATGATGACTTCCCGGCTGGTGAGGCGCTCCAGGGCCGGAACCAGAGCTTCCACCGAGCCCTGGACGTCGCCCTTCACGATCAGACGCAACTCCTTGGTCTCGGTCACCGCCCCCGTATCTTTGGAAATCTCCTCGACGCTGACCTGGCGAACCCTGGCCTGTTCCGTGGCGCGCCGCCGCTCGTTCCGCTCCTCCGCGACGGCCTTGGCGATCCGCTCGTTCGAGACCACCTCCACCAGGTCGCCGGCCTGGGGGACGTCGCTGAGCCCGATCACTTCCACCGGGACGCTCGGGCCAGCCGCCTGAATGCGCGCGCCCTTATCATCGGTCATCGCTCGAATCCGCCCATACGTCTCCCCGACCACGGCCGCATCCCCGACCTTCAGGGTGCCGTCCTGCACCAGGATCGTGGCGACCGGCCCCCGCCCCTTGTCCAGGCGTGCTTCGATCACGGTGGCGCGCCCCGGCTTGTCGGGGGTGGCCCGGAGGTCGCGCAGCTCCGCCACGAGGAGGATCATCTCGAGCAGGCTATCGAGCCCGGTGCCCTGCCGCGCGGAGACCGGCACAGTAATGGTATCACCGCCCCACTCCTCCGGCACGAGCCCGAGATCCGCCAGTTGCTGCTTCACGCGGTCGGGGTTGGCTTGGGCCAGGTCGATCTTGTTCACCGCGACAATGATCGGGACCCGCGCGGCCTTGGCGTGGTTGATCGCCTCGATCGTCTGCGGCATCACGCCGTCATCGGCGGCCACCACGAGCACGGCGATATCGGTGACGTGTGCGCCGCGGGCGCGCAGGGCGGTGAACGCCTCGTGACCCGGGGTGTCGAGGAAGGTGATCGGCTTCCCCGCGGCCTCGACGGTGTAGGCCCCGATGTGCTGCGTGATGCCGCCGTATTCTTGGGAGACCACGCTGGTCTTTCGGATGGCGTCGAGCAGGCTGGTCTTCCCGTGGTCGACGTGGCCCATCACCGTCACGACGGGCGGCCTGAGGTCTCGACCCTTCTCCGCCGGCTCCGCGCCCGGCACTTGCAGGGTCGGCGCAAGATCGGTCACCTGGGCGACCTCACGCGCCCGGGCCGCAAAGTTGAACGTCCCCATCACCTTGCCGGCGATCTCCAGCGGGATCATGTGGTTGATCCCGGCCATTACCCCCGCTTCGACCAGCCGCTTCACCACCTCGCCCGCGGGCACGCCCATCCGCGTCGCCAGCTCGCCGACCTGGATCGGGCCGTCCAGTTCGAGATAGCGCACGGGCGGCGGGACCGCGGCGGCCGCGGGCGGCGGGGTCTCCGGCACCACACGCGGCGCCTCCACCGGTTTCACCGCCTCCACCCTCGCCGGCTCCCGCTTGGGTGGTTCGACGGGGGGCGGCTCCGGGGAAAGACGCGGCGCCGCCGTGCCCTCGCCACCCTGAGGGTCATACCGAGGGGCTTTCCGGACATCGGCGAACCGGATGGTGGGTTTATCCTTGGTGGGCGCCGACGGCGCGGCCGCCTGGGCTGCGGCCGGGCCGGCCGCTGCCGCTGG
>DATEHM010000266.1:0-23256 GCA_035279545.1 bacterium
GTACCGGCCGCAGTTCTACTTTCGGACGACGGACGTGACGGGGGACATCAAGCTGGCGGACGGGGTGGAGATGGTGATGCCGGGGGACAACGTGACGTTGGAGGCGGTGCTGATCACGCCGATCGCGTTGGAGGAAGGGCAACGGTTTGCGGTGCGGGAAGGCGGGCGGACGGTGGGGGCCGGGGTGGTCGCCAAGATCATCGAGTAGGCCCCTCCGTGGGGCCGGATTGAGCGAGAAGGGTGGAGGGAACGAACGATGCCGCGCGACATCATTACCCTGGCGTGTACGGAGTGCAAGCGCCGGAACTACACGACGATGAAAAACAAGAAGAACACCCCCGATCGTGTCGAGCACACGAAGTATTGTCGGTGGTGCCGCAAGCACACGGTGCACCGCGAAACCCGGTAGCCCCGTGAGGGTGTGGTGATCACGCAGGGGCGTAGCTCAGTTGGTAGAGCGCCGGTCTCCAAAACCGGTGGTCGGGGGTTCAACTCCCTCCGCCCCTGCCAAGTAAACGAAGGGTTTCCGGCATCGGCGCCTTCGGGCGCCCGCCCGTTTTGCTCATCAATGCTCATCAACGGGATCCACCAGGTAGCCGTACGTCAAAACATCGAGGAGGAAACCTGATGGGTGCGATGACGTCAAAGAGCCTGAATGCACCGGATGAGACTCGCCAGTTCCCGAAGGGGAAGCTCGAACTCGTGACGCTGGGAGGCATTACTTTTGGCCGCGCCACCTTCGAGCCAGGCTGGAAGTGGTCAGAATCGTTGAAGCCGATCACGAAGACCAAGAGCTGCGAGGCGCCGCATACTAACTACCACATCTCGGGACGGTTGCACGTGCGAATGGACGACGGCACAGAAGCGGAGTTTGGCCCCGGTGACGTATCGGTGCTGCCTCCGGGCCACGACGCCTGGGTCGTCGGGAACGAAAAGGTCGTCGTCATCGACATCACCGGAATGACCGCCTACGCCAAGCCCGCATAGCCGGGCTCTCGCGAACGCAGCACCTATCGCGGGCGGTAGTTCCTGTCAAGCCGAGCATGCCGCCCGCGGCGCCACACCGGATTGAGCGCGCCCGAGAGCTCCATCGTTTCCGCCCTCGCGGGCGGCCAGCGTTCGGTTGATCGGGGCCAACCCCGTGAGATTCACGTCTTGTGTCAAAAGGTCCGTCTCGAAGGCGTAACGGTATGCACGTCGTGTCTTGTGGACCAGTTCACAAGCTTGATATGAGACGGACCAAGGAGTATCATCCCAGGTGCCGTAAATCGCTCGGGCCATCACGAATCCGGCTCGGCGTTCGGCATGGTGATGCGCTCGCATGTTCCCTGATTTCCGTGGACCGGACTTCAGAACGGGGGGGAGGGGCAGGCAGATCCTCCGCCCCGGCTGCTCGACGTCACGCCGGGCCCAGGCTGCCGCGGGCACGGTCCGTACTCGCCCGCAAGATCCCCCCCGGTCCGTGCGGGAAGGCCCGGCCACCCCGATCGCCCCGGATCGCGCCCAATGCGGCGACAGGCCCTTGCTCGAAGCAGTAGGCGTCAGCGAGTTCGTTCCGAGACGTCAGGCCGGCGGCCCGGTCACCCCGGGCGCCGGCACCCTGTTGAAACGTCTGCGCGCCGGAAGTCCCGGACGAGGATAAGGCATGCCTTTTGAAGGCGTTGACCCGTGGCGCTGGCAGTACTTCGAGGGCGTGGACTGTCCCGAGTCCACGGTGATCCCGATCGACGATCCCACCGGCTGGCGGCTCTACCCCGACTACCGAGACGTCTACAACAAGCTGTTCGTGTGTGAAAGCCAAGGGATCCCCCACGGTCCCCACGGGGTGATGCCAAAGACGTTCCCCGTGTTCAGCAAGCCCGCCATGAACCTCCACGGCATGGGAATCGGCGGGCGCGTGCTTCGCTCCGCGGCCGAGTGTGAGGCGAACTTTACGCCGGGGCACATGTGGATGCAACTCCTCAGGGGCCGGCACATCAGCACCGATGTGGCGCTCGCTTCCGGGGTGCCCCGCTGGTGGCGGCACACCGTGGGCAACGCGCTTCCCCGCGGCATGTTCGACTACTGGACCGTCCTGGCCCGGCCGCTGCCGCGCCTCGAGCGGTATCTGCGGGCGTGGATCCGCCGGAATCTGCGCGGCTTCACCGGGATCGTGAACTTCGAGACGATCGGGGGTATGATCATCGAATGCCACCTCCGGATGTCAGAGCAATGGGTCGACCTCAACGGGCCGGGGTGGCTCGAGAGCGTGGTGACCCTCTACGTCCGGGGAACGTGGCACGTAGCGGCCCGGGCGAAGACCGGCTACAGCATCGTCCTGTTCGGATCCCACGGCACCGAGTACGCGATCGCTCCCGGCGCCGTCGACGAACTGCGCCGACGCCCCGGGCTGTCGAGCATCCAGATCACCTATCGCACGGACAAGCCCCGCGAGCAGCACGCCATGCCTCCGGGCGGGTTCAGGCTGGCGATCGTGAACGCCTGGAGCCTGGCGGCCGGGCTGGCGACGCGCCGGCGCCTCAAGCACCTGTTCATGGTGGCGAGCCCAAACGGGAGGGGGCACTTCGCGATCGACGGCCTTCTACGAGGCCGGTGCCGGCCGCCTGGGTGGGCGGCGGCGCCCGGGCGCGCTGAATCGGCCGCGGAACCAGCGGAACCAGTTAGGCGTTGACAGCCCGGGCGGCATTGGTATAATGGGAGCGCAACGCGGCAGGACGTCTTTTTTTGTTTGGGGGCAACTTCATGGCGCGCGCCACCGATGGGGCTTCCGGGCCCGCCCTTGGCAAGCCGGCCCGAGTGCCCGCGAGCGGGTTGACCTCCCCCGGCGGGGAGAGGGCGAAGGGAGCCGAAAAGCCGGCCCGGTCGGGCAGGCTTCCGGCGCGCCGCCTGCCGCGCGTGTGGACGGTGGCGCTGCAGTTTCTGAACGAGGTCCGTGCGGAGATGAACCGGGTGGCGTGGCCGGACCGCCAGACCGTGATCGCCTCGACGGTGGTCGTCGTCTTCGTCCTGGTCGTGACCTCGCTCTACCTGGGCCTCTGGGACTACCTGTTTGCCACCTTGTTCACCTCCGTGTTCAAGTAACACCCTGACGCAACGACGAGGATAGGCCATGTCAGACGAACGCAACCGATCCCAAGGCGGGAAGCCGGACACGGCGGCCCTGATTCACAAGCTCTTTCGGGACGAGCCGGAGGAGCCGAAGCCGGTCGCGCCGCCGCCCCCCGAGGGCGGGATGCCGACCTCCGGTTCTCCGGTGGGGGTGGTGACCGCGCCGGAGGGGGAGGCTGTGGCGGTCGAACCCGCCGCCGTGTCGCCTGCCGGGGCCCCCGCGACCGCGGAGGGGGTGGTCGAGACGCCCCCGGCGGTGGAGGGCGAACCGCTGGCGGGGGAAAGCGACGGCCGGGCCTGGTTCGTTATCCACACCTACTCGGGGTACGAGAACAAGGTCCACACCAACCTCGAGCGCCGCGTGGCCTCCATGGCCATGCAGCACAAGGTCTTCCGGATCCTGGTCCCCACCGAGGACGAGATCGAGGTCAAGGATGGGAAGCGGCGGATCGCCAAGAAGAAGGTCTTCCCGGGGTACGTCCTCGTGGAGATGATCATGGACGACGACTCGTGGTACGTCGTCCGGAACACGCCCGGGGTCACCGGCTTCGTGGGCTCGGGCAGCAAGCCGCTGCCGCTTCAGGACCGCGAGGTCAAGGCCATCCTCCGGCAGCTGCGCGACGAAACCCCGAAGTTTCGGATCACCTACCAGAAGGGCTCTTCGGTCCGGATCAACTCCGGCCCGTTCATGGATTTCAGCGGGATCGTCGACGAGATCCTGCCAGAGAAAGAGAAGGTGCGCGTCTTGGTGTCGATCTTCGGCCGGGAGACGCCGGTGGAGCTCGACTTCGCGCAGGTGGAGAAGATCTGACGCGCGCGCGTCCACGGAGGCCCTATGAAGAAGATCGCCGCCATCGTCAAACTGCAGATTCCCGCGGGCAAGGCCACCCCCGCCCCGCCGGTGGGGCCGGCGTTGGGCCAGCACGGCGTGAACATCATGGAGTTCTGCAAGTCCTACAACGAAAAGACGGCCAGGCAGGTGGGGACGATCGTCCCGGTGGAGATCACGGTCTTTGCCGACCGGACGTTTACCTTCGTCATGAAGACCCCCCCCGCCTCTGTGCTGCTGAAGAAGGCGGCGGGGCTGGAGAAGGCCTCCGGCGAGCCCAATAAAAAGAAAGTCGGGAAGGTGACCAAACAGCAGATTCGGGAAATCGCGGAGACGAAGCTCACGGATCTGAACACCAAGGACCTCGAGGCCGCCATGCGCATGATCGAAGGGACGGCGCGGAGCATGGGGATCGAGGTCGGCTAACTCTTCCCGCGCATCCCGTGGGGTGCGCCGGGGGGGAATAGGCCTTCACATCGGGGACGGGTAGGCGGGAGGGACACGGGATGGCCACGCACGGAAAGCGCTACCGAGAGGCGGCGAAGCTGATCACCCAGGGACAGCTGTACGACCCACAGGCCGCTATCGCGATCATCAAGCAAATGCCCGCCATGAAGTTTGATCAGTCGGTCGAGGTGAATATTCGCCTGGGGATCGACTCGAAGCAGGCGGACCAGCAGGTGCGCGGCACGGTCGTCCTGCCCCACGGCACGGGCAAGTCCGTCCGCCTTCTGGTCTTCGCGAAGGGCGAGAAGGTGAAGGAAGCTCAGGAGGCCGGCGCCGACTACGTCGGGCTCGAAGAGTACGTGGAGAAGATTCAGGGGGGCTGGCTTGAGTTCGACGTGGCCGCCGCGGCCCCCGACGTTATGAACGTGGTCGGCCGGCTCGGTCGCGTGCTGGGCCCCCGGGGGCTGATGCCGAACCCGAAGGCGGGGACGGTCACCTTTGATCTGGCGCGGGCCGTGAAGGAGATCAAGGCCGGGAAGATCGAGTACCGGGTCGACAAGTTTGGCATCCTCCACGTTCCCGTGGGGAAACTTTCCTTCCCGGAGCAGTCGCTGCTCGAGAACTTCACGGTGCTCCTGACCGCGATCCTTCGGGCGAAGCCGGCTTCCAGCAAGGGGCAGTATCTCCGGAGCATCAGCCTCTCGGCCACGATGAGCCCGGGCGTTCCAGTCGATCCGTCGAAGACATCGTCGCTGGCCACGGCGGGGGCGGCGTAGCAGGGCGGTTTGACTTCGCGGGGGCGCCGATGGTATACTACGCGGCGTCGGCATCATCCGAACAGTTGTGCCGTAGACAACGGGTGCGCGGAACGCGCGTAAGGGTCGGCTGACCGCCCGTCGAGGCTCACGCAGGTCGAGACTCCTCGTCTACGGGAGTCTCTTCTTTCTTCCCCCCGGCCAAGGGGTCCCGAGAGGGACGTCAAGGAGGAGTGGATGGCGAATCCGAGGCCAGAGAAGATCGCGATGGTCGAGGAGCTGGAGCAACGGCTTCGGGGGGCGTCCATCGTCATCCTCACCGACTACCGGGGGCTGACCGTGGCGGAGATCGGAGCCCTCCGGGGGCGGCTGCGGGACGCAAACGTCGATTACCGGGTGGCGAAGAACACCCTGCTCGCCCTCGCGGCCGAGCGGTGCGGGATCCACACCCTTGCCGGCTTCCTGACCGGACCGACGGCCGTGGTATTTGGGCGTGACGACCCTGGGGTGCCGGCCCGGGTGCTCCAGGAGTTCATTCGGCAATACCGGAAGTTGGAGATTAAGGGCGGGGTGCTGGGGGGCGAGGCCCTCGGCGCGGACGAGGTCCGCACCCTGGCCACGCTGCCCTCCCGCGGCGAGCTGCTCGCCCGGGCCATCGGCACGATCCAAGGGCCGCTGCGGGCGGTCGTGGTGATGTTGAGCGCGCCGCCGCGGGGCCTGGTTCAGGTCCTGGACGCCCTTCGCGTCAAACGGGAGGCCGAGCAGGCGCCCGGGCCGGCGGTGGACGCTGGGGACGCTGGAGAGGCCGAGCCCGCGGCCCCGGGCGCGGCGGCGACCGCAGAGGACGGCGGAGGGCCAACGGCGGGGGCCCCCGCGGAGACCGGTCAGACCGATCATTAATAGTGGTGGGAGGGAGACGCGATGGCAGAGAAGATGACCATTGACCAGATCGTTGACGGGGTCGGCGACCTGTCGGCCCTGGATCTATCGAAGCTGGTGAAGGCGCTCGAGGAGAAGTTCGGCGTCAGCGCGGCGGCGCCGATGATGGCGATGGCCCCCGCGGGCGGGGCTGGGGCGGGCGCTCCCGCCGCGGTCGAGGAGCAGACCGAGTTCGACGCCATCCTCAAGGCCGTCGGCGACAAGAAGATCCAGGTCATCAAGGTGGTCCGCGAACTCACCGGCCTCGGCCTGAAAGAGGCCAAGGACCTGGTCGACGGCGCGCCCAAGCCGGTGAAAGAGAAGGTGGCCAAGCAAGAGGCCGAGGCGATCAAGGCGAAGCTCACCGAGGTCGGCGCCACGGTCGAGGTCAAGTAGTCTCGCGCCGCGCCCCTGCCGGCGGCTGCACGCGCGGGGGCCGTTGGGCAACCGTGGCCTGAGCGAGTGCGCACTCGGCGGCCGTGCCGCCCTTGACGGGAAACCCCGGTCGGTGATACCATATCATTTACTGCTATAATGCTATTTTGCCGAACCCACCTCGATCCTGGGGTCCCAGGTCTTCAGCGGACGCGAGGCGTGACTTCCTTTGTGTCCGTACGCCTATTCTAGACGTGAGTTCCACCTGGAGGCGAAACCAGTGAAGGCGAAGGCCGCATCGCCCAAGGGCAGAGCGAGAAGCGTTGCAGGGAAGAAGGGCGTCCGGATCAAGCCGGGCGCGGTTCGCCTCGTTGCCAAGGAGGTCGCCCGCGCACGGCTCCAACGGGTGGCATCCCCAGGCGGGCGCAAGCGCCGCCCGCGCATCATGCGCACCATCCTGTTGGACACCAAGGCGGAGCGGGCGCCGGTCGCTGTCTTTCAAGCCCCGCCGCCGGCCGCTCCGTCGCACACCGGCGTCCGCACGCTCAAGGGGGTCGGCGAGGTCAAGGTGACCCGGTACGGGAAGCGCAGCCGGGTGAGCTTCGCGAAGATCCCGAGCGTGCTCGATGCCCCCAACATGATCGAGATCCAACGCGAGTCCTTCAAGTGGTTCCTCAAGGAGGGAATCCGGGAGGTCTTCGAAGAGGTCTCGCCGATCAAGGACTTCACCGGGAACCTCGAGCTCCACTTCGCGGTGGGCCGCCGGCGGTCCCGGACCCCGCTGGAGGACGAGCGCGGCGATCTGCACTTGGAGTTCGACGGGTACCGGTTGGACCAGCTGAAGTACTCCGTGGACGAGTGCCGGGAACGCGACTACAACTACAGCGCCGCCCTCAAGGTCCAGGTCCGCCTGGTGATCAAAGAGACCGGCGAGATCAAGGAGCAGGAAGTCTTCATGGGTGACTTCCCGCTGATGACCGAGCAGGGGACCTTTGTCATCAACGGGGCCGAGCGCGTGGTGGTCAGCCAGCTCGTCCGCTCGCCCGGCGTCTACTACAGCATGGCCCCCGATACCAACGGCCGCCTGCTCCCCGCCGCCACCGTGATTCCCCACCGGGGGGCGTGGCTCGAGCTCGAGGTCGATGCCAACGGGGTGATCTTCGTCCGCATCGATCGGACCCGGAAGCTGCCGGTGACGGTCCTGTTGCGGGCCCTCGGCTATGCGAGCGACGAGGACATCCTCAAACTGTACGGGAGCGACAAGGCGGTTCAGGCGACGCTGCACAAGGACGACACCAAAACGACGGAGGAAGCGCTGCTCGGCATCTACCGCCGCCTCCGCCCCGGCGACCCGCCGACGATCGAGAGCGCCCGCACCCTTCTCAATACGCTGTTCTTCGATCCCCGGCGGTATGACCTCGGCCGGGTCGGCCGCTACAAACTGGACAAGAAGCTGGGGCTCAAGCCCGCCCCCGCGGGGACGACCGACGCCCGGGTGATCAAGTCCAAGGACATCGTCGAGATCGTCCGCTATCTCATCGCGCTGCACAATGGCGAAGGCAAGCCGGACGACATTGACCATCTCGGGAACCGTCGGGTGCGTTCGGTCGGCGAGCTTCTCCAGAATCAGTTCCGGATCGGCATGCTCCGGATGGAGCGGGTGATCCGGGAGCGCATGACGATCCAGGACGCCGGGGCGATCACCCCGCAGGTGCTGATCAACATCCGTCCGGTCGTGGCGGCGATCAAGGAGTTCTTCGGATCGAGCCAGCTGTCGCAGTTTATGGACCAGACCAACCCCCTCGCCGAGCTCACCCACAAGCGCCGCCTGTCTGCGCTCGGCCCGGGCGGTCTCAGTCGCGAACGTGCCGGGTTCGAGGTGCGCGACGTGCACACCTCGCACTACGGACGGATGTGCCCGATCGAGACGCCGGAGGGGCCGAACATCGGGCTGATCTCGTCGCTCGCCACTTTCGCCCGGGTGAACCCCTACGGGTTCATCGAGACCCCGTACCGCAAGGTGAAGGACGGCCGGGTGAGCCGGTCGATCGAGTACCTGACCGCGGACGACGAGGAGAAGCACACGATCGCGCAGGCCAATGCGAAGATCAACCAGGACGGCAAGCTGACCGAATCCCGGGTGACGGCCCGGCGCGGCAGCGCGATCGTCTTGGTCCCGCCCGACAAGATCGACTACATGGACGTGTCGCCGAAGCAGATCGTGAGCATTGCCACGGCGCTGATCCCGTTCCTCGAGCACGACGACTCCAATCGGGCGCTGATGGGGTCCAACATGCAGCGCCAGGCCGTGCCTCTCCTGCGCACCGAGGCGCCGCTGGTCGGCACCGGCATGGAGTACCGGGCGGCCATCGACTCCGGCGCGGTCGTAGTGGCGCGCGAAGCCGGGGTGGTCGAGAGCGTCATGGGCGACGCGATCGTCATCAAGCCGGATCGGGGCAAGGAGCGCACGTACAAGCTGGTCAAGTTCCAGCGGAGCAACCAGGGTACGTGCATCAACCAGCGCCCCATCGTCGAGGTCGGCGAGCGCGTGGACGCGGGGGATGTGATCGCGGACGGCCCGTGCACCGACCAGGGGGAGATGGCGCTCGGCCACAACGTGCTGGTCGCGTTCATGCCCTGGGAAGGCTACAACTACGAGGACGCGATCCTGATCAGCGAACGGCTGATCAAGAAGGACCTGTTCACGAGCATCCACATCGAGGAGTACGAGGTCGAAGCCCGGGACACCAAGCTGGGGCCCGAAGAGATCACCCGGGACATCCCCAATGTGGGCGAGGAGGCGCTGCGCGACCTCGACGAGGCCGGGATCGTGCGGATCGGCGCCGAGGTCCGCAGCGGGGACATCCTGGTGGGCAAGGTGACCCCCAAGGGCGAGACCGAGCTCACCGCCGAGGAACGGCTGCTGCGGGCGATCTTCGGCGAGAAGGCCCGCGAAGTCCGCGATACCTCGCTCAAGGTCCCCCACGGCGAGAAGGGCAAGGTCGTCTCGGTGAAAGTGTTCACCCGCGAGGCCGGAGACGAGCTCAGCCCCGGCGTGAACGAGCTCGTACGCGTCTACGTCGCCCAAAAGCGCAAGATCACAGTGGGCGACAAGATGGCCGGGCGGCACGGCAACAAGGGCGTGGTCAGCAAGATCCTGCCGCCGGAGGAGATGCCCTACCTCCCCGACGGCACCCCCGTGGACATCGTGCTCAACCCGCTCGGCGTGCCGTCCCGGATGAACGTCGGGCAGGTGCTGGAGACGCACCTCGGGTGGGCCGCGGCGCTGCTCGGCTTCCACGCGGAGACCCCCGTCTTCGACGGGCCGCGCGAGGACGAGATCCGCGAGATGCTCAAGAAGGCGTCCAAGACCGACGAGGGCGTCCGGGTCGGGATCGGCGAGACCGGCAAGACGGTCCTGTACGACGGCCGCTCGGGCGAGAAGTTCGCGCAGCCGGTCACGGTCGGGCAGATCTACATGATGAAGCTGCTCCACCTCGTCGAGGACAAGATCCACGCGCGGTCGACCGGCCCGTACTCGCTGATCACCCAACAGCCGCTCGGCGGCAAGGCTCAGTTTGGCGGGCAGCGGTTCGGTGAGATGGAGGTGTGGGCGCTTGAGGCGTACGGCTCGGCCAACACGCTGCAGGAGCTCCTCACCGTGAAATCGGACGACGTCGTGGGCCGCGTAAAAACCTACGAGGCGATCGTCAAGGGCGAGAACATCCAGGAACCCGGTGTGCCGGAGTCCTTTAAGGTCCTGGTCAAGGAGCTGCACAGCCTCTGCCTGGACGTCAAGGTCCTGAGCGAGGATCAGAAGGAGATCGAGCTCAAGGAGATCGAGGAAGACATCGCCGAGACCGCCCGCGCCCTGGGGATCAACCTGGAAGGCGAAGAGGCGTTGGTCGAGGAGTATTAACCGCACTCCCACCGGCGCCACCCGCCACGCAGGGGGAGCCGGCGGCGCTCGATCCGTGAAGGAAGACGCGTGACCCTGGAGGCGCGCTGAGCGATGCAGGATGTCAACAATTTCTCCGCCGTCAAGATCGCGCTGGCGTCCCCGGACCGCATCCGCCTGTGGTCCCGGGGTGAGGTGAAGAAACCGGAGACGATCAACTACCGGACGCTCAAGCCCGAGCGGGATGGGCTGTTCTGCGAGCGCATCTTCGGCCCCACCAAAGACTGGGAGTGTCATTGCGGGAAGTACAAGCGGATCCGGTTCAAGGGGATCATCTGCGACCGCTGCGGCGTTGAGGTGACGCGCGCCAAGGTGCGCCGGGAGCGGATGGGCCATATCGAGCTGGCCGCCCCGGTCTGCCACATCTGGTACCTGAAGGGGGTGCCCAGCCGCACCGGCCTGATGCTGGACATGTCCCCGCGCGCGCTGGAGCGGGTGGTATATTTCGCCTCCTACGTCGTGACCGATCCCGGCCACGTGAAGGGGTTGGCGAAGAAGCAGCTCCTCACCGAGGCCGAGTACCGTGAGCTGCGCGAGAAGCACGGGAACGCCTTCAAAGCCGGGATCGGGGCCGAGGCGATCAAGGAGCTGCTCACGGAGCTCAGCCCCGAGGCGGTGACGAAGAAGCTGCGCGCCGAGCTCAAGACGGCCAGCGGTCAAAAGCGGATGAAGATCCTGAAGCGGCTGGAAGTCGTCGAGGCGTTCCGCAAGAGCGGCAACAAGCCAGACTGGATGATCCTGGACGTCATCCCGGTCATCCCGCCGGACCTGCGGCCGATGGTGCAGCTCGACGGCGGACGGTTTGCCACCAGCGACCTCAACGACCTGTACCGGCGCGTGATCAACCGCAACAACCGGCTGAAGCGCCTCCTCGACCTCGGCGCGCCGGAGATCATCGTGCGCAACGAGAAGCGGATGCTGCAGGAGGCCGTGGACGCGCTGATCGATAACGGCCGCCGCGGCCGTCCCGTGACGGGCCCCAACAACCGCCCCCTCAAGTCGCTCAGCGACATGCTGAAGGGCAAGCAGGGTCGGTTCCGGCAGAACCTGCTCGGCAAGCGGGTCGACTACTCCGGGCGGTCGGTCATCGTCGTCGGGCCCAATCTGCGCCTCTATCAGTGCGGCCTCCCCCGCGAGATGGCGCTCGAGCTCTTCAAGCCGTTTGTGATGAAGAAGCTCGTCGACAAGGGGCTCAGCCAGAACATCAAGAGCGCCAAGCGGATGGTGGAACGCGCGCGCCCGGAGGTGTGGGACGTCCTGGAGGAGGTCGTGCACGAGCATCCGGTCCTGCTCAACCGTGCCCCGACCCTGCACCGGCTGGGGATTCAGGCGTTCGAGCCCGTGCTGATCGAGGGCAAGGCGATCCAGGTGCACCCGCTCGTCTGCACCGCCTACAACGCGGACTTCGACGGGGACCAGATGGCGGTGCACGTGCCGCTCAGCGCCGCCGCGCAAACCGAGGCGCGGGTGCTGATGCTGTCGGCCTACAATATCTTGTCGCCCGCCTACGGCCGCGCGATCACCAGTCCAACCCGCGACATCGTCTTTGGCTGCTACTACCTCACCCTGGAGCAGCCTGGGGCGATGGGCGAGGGCAAGGTGTTCAGCCGGCCGGATGAGGTTATCCTGGCCTACGAGAGCGGGGTCGCCGCGCTGCACGCCAAGATCAAGGTCCGGCTCAGCCACGACGGCGAGCTGATCGACACCACGGTCGGCCGGGTGATCTTCAATGAGGCGATCCCGGAGGAGCTGCGGTTCATCAACGAGGTGTGCGATCGAAAGATTCTCTCCCAGATCGTGTCCGAGGCCTACAACCGCCTCGGCTCCACCAAGACGGTCCAGCTCCTCGACAGCATCAAGGACCTGGGGTTCCACTACGCGACGGTGAGCGGCAGCGGGATCGCGCTCAGCGATATCGTCATCCCCAAGGAGAAGGAAGACATCCTCGCCAAGGCGGACAAGGAAGTCGATGCGATCGACACCCAGTACCGGCGGGGCCTCATCACCAACGAGGAGCGGTACCTCAAGACCGTCGATGTCTGGACCGAGGCGACCGAGACGATCACCCGGAAGATGCTCAGCAACTTCGATCCGTTCAATCCGCTGTACATGATGGCCCAATCCGGCGCCCGCGGCAACATCCAGCAGATCCGTCAGCTCGCCGGCATGCGCGGGTTGATGACCGATCCGTCGGGCCGGATCATCGAACTGCCGATCAAGGCGAACTTCCGCGAAGGCCTCACCGTGCTGGAGTATTTCATCAGCACGCACGGCCAGCGCAAGGGCTTGGCGGACACCGCGATCCGCACCTCCGAGTCGGGCTACCTCACCCGGCGGCTCGTCGACGTGGCGCAGGATGTGATCGTGCGGGAGGAGGACTGCAAGACGACGTCCGGGGTCGAGATCACCCCGATTATGGACGGCAACCAGGTCGTCGTCTCCCTCGCCGACCGGATCATGGGGCGGGTCGCCGCGGAGGAGATCGTGGCCCCGCGCGGCAAGAAGGTCCTCGTCGAGGCCGGGGGCGAGATTTCGGGGGCGGGAGCGGAGGAGATCGAGGAGGCCGGCGTGACCGCGGTGTCGGTGCGGTCGGTCCTCACCTGTAAGACGCGGTTCGGCATCTGCGCCAAGTGCTACGGCCGCAACCTCGCCACCGGGAAACTGGTCGATATCGGGGAAGCGGTCGGGATCATCGCCGCCCAGTCGATCGGCGAGCCCGGGACGCAGCTCACGATGCGGACGTTCCACACCGGCGGGGTCGCCGGGTTCGACATCACCCAGGGGCTTCCGCGGGTGGAGGAACTGTTCGAGGCGCGGCGGCCCAAGGGGCAGGCCGTGATCAGCGAGATCGACGGCAAGGTCCATGTCACCGAGGCCAAGGGCGCCCGGAAGATCGTGGTCGCCGGGCGCGACGATGAGCGCGAGTACTCCGTGGCCTACGGCGTCCGGATCCGGGTGGCCGACGGGGATCGCGCCTCCGCCGGCGACCAGCTGACGGAGGGGTCGGTGAACCCGCATGACATCCTCCGGATCAAGGGGCTCGCCGCCGTCCAAGGGTACCTGGTGCAGGAGATCCAGAGCGTCTACCGGTCGCAGGGCGTCGACATCAACGACAAACACATCGAGATCATCGTCCGCCAGATGCTGCGGCGGGTGAAGGTCGAAGAGCCGGGAGACACCGAGTTCCTGCCCGGCGAACTGGTCGATGTGTTCGCGCTGGAGGAGGAGAACACCCGGGCGATGGCGCAGGGCAAAGAGCCGGCGACGGCCCGTCCGGTGTTGCTCGGGATCACCAAGGCGTCGCTCGCCACGGAGAGCTTCCTGTCCGCCGCGAGCTTCCAGGAGACGACCCGCGTGCTCACCGACGCCGCGACCAAGGGCAAGGTGGATCCGCTCCTCGGGCTCAAGGAAAATGTGATTATCGGCAAGCTGATCCCCGCCGGAACGGGGATGCAGCGGTACCGCTCGGTCAAGCTGGCGACCGAGGGGCTGTCGTAGTGGCGGAGACAACGTCGCCTATCCGGGAAGGGCCGGCCCGTCTTTGGCCTCTTCCGCCAAGTTCAGAGGACGAGAGGGGAGTACGCGTGCGAACGAGGCTCGGGTACCTGGGTGTGATCTGCGTGTTTTTGGTGGTGGTCGGGGTGCTGTTCTGGCCCGGCGTCTATCAGTATGCAGAGCTCAAGATCTCGATGAACGGCGTTCCGGTGACCACGTTCGGTCGGGTCAATCGCCTGACCGGTTCGACCCAGGAGTACATCGGGGGGCGGTGGCTCGCACCGTCGCGCGCGCGGCTGCTCCCCAAGAATGCGATGTCGCAGCTCGTGGGGTACGCGGGCCTGAGCGCCGACGGCACGTTTTCGGGGAACCTCCACAACGGGTCGACGTGGACGGTGACGCAGATCGTCGTCCGGGTTACCGGGCAGGCCCTCCGCGCCCGCCCGGGGGCTCCGGCCGGCCCGTGGACGCGCATCCTCTCGATCGACGTGCGCACACCGCCAAACACCACGGCCCTGATGCACGACCCCGTCACCGATCCGCGCGAGTTCACCGAGCGCCAGATCGTCTTGAGGGGATGGACGGTCGATCGGGCCTACGGGTATCCGTGACCGGGCGCGCACGCGCGATGCGTGCGCTTACTCGGAGAAATCCTCGGTCACGGCCAAGCCGAGATCCCCTGCGGTGGCCACGCCGATTCCGATCTGAGTAAACCTGGGATCGAGCATGTTCCTGAGGTGATCGGGGCTGGCGCAGAAGGCGGCGTGCGCCTCCTCCACCGTGCCGACGATCGTGACATTTTCGCCCACGAAGGTGCCGCCGCGCACGATCCCGACCATGCGATCGATGAAGGACTCTCCCCCGAACGACTCGTGGCCGAAGTAGCCGTGGATCGCCATGTCCCTCGAGTGGGCCCGCGCGACGAAGCGCAGAGAGCCGCCCATCATCAGCGGCCGGAGGCCGGCCTGCAGGCGGGTCTGATTGAGGAGGTCGAGCAGCCGCAGCTCCCCGTCCGGATCGTACTGGCTGTCTTGGACTCGGTAGGCGAGCTTGATCACCCCCGGCGGAGGAGATTGCGGGGAGGCGGGGGTGGGAGAGAAGGTCGCGAGCAGCACTGCGGCAAGCGTCCCCAACGCGGGGCGGAGAACCCGAGAGCGGTAACCCATTGCCAGCCTCCTCTTCGGCAGCCCGGCTGACCTCCGCAGAGGTCCCGCGGCTTTGCGTCCCTGGGTTTCCCCAGGTTTGCCTTTGTCGGTAGGAGACCGGCTGGTGGGGCGCCCGCTGGCCGATCCGGCCAGCGGGCCTCGCCGGTGCTCCCCGTGGTGCGGTGGTGGAGCCGATCCTTACAGGGGGGTCACTGCCGTGACCGGGACGGTCGCGTCAGCCCAACTCGATCATCACGATGTGATCCGTGTTCACGTATTTGATCCGATCTTTGTGGGTCACCTGGATCAGGGTGGGGGAGACCTCCTTGATCCGTGCCGCGTCCAGCTTGGTCCCGTTGCTCAGGTAAATGTCTGCCACCCGTCCTTTGAGCTGGACCGCCTCGGCGAACCCTGCTGCGGTGGCGTCCTGGGTGTCGTCGCTCCACGTCGTTGATGCCATCGTTTCCCTCCTCATGTGGGATACGCGGTGATCGCGCTCCCGTGCTCTATTCGGTGCGCGTGCGGTCGTTCCGAACGGGGTGCATCCCGCCCCATCGTCGGCCGGGCCACCCTAGATAATGCCCGCCTTCTTTCCAGTGTAGACCTCCAGGCCCGGCCGTGTCCATCGCCGCGACTCCTCGAGGATGGGATCCTTCCTCGATGGGCAGGAGGGTTCTTCCCCCTGGCTAAATAAGCCATACCGTGGTCAGTCGGCTGCTCGCCGGGACCTTCGCCGTGCTGCTGGTATGGGGAACCGCCCGGTCCGCCGAGTTCCCCCTGTCGATGGCGCCCGGCGCCAACTTCTACGGTCAAGAAGAATGGGAACCCGGCAAGCTCCGACGTTGGATGCGGGACGACGGAGAGCTGCGGATCCAGAATGACGGTCCCCCCGTGCGGATCAACCTCCGATTCGTGGCCGAGAGCTTCCGCATCCCCCGCACCCTGCGGGTGCGCGTGGGGAGGGAGGTGCTGGTCGAGGGGGTCATCCCGACGGAGCCGCTGCGTGTGGTGGTGAAGGACATGCCGGTGGCCGCGGGCGAGACCGTGGTGGTGTTCTCGGCGACCCCCGGCCCCGATCAAGTGAACCGGTACCTGAACACCGCCGACGCGCGGGAAGTCTCCATCGCCTTCGGTCCGGTCTCCGCCATCGACGCGCGGACCCCGGAAGCCCAACGGGAGGAGATGGCCGCCTTTCCCGCGGGCAAACGCCTGCTGCCCCGCCTGTCGCCCCTCGAAAACACCGCGGCGAACCTCCGCCGGGCTGGACGTCTGCTTGAGGCCCGAGAGGCCTACGCCGCGGCGCTCCACGCCGACCGCATCGACCCCACGACCTATCTGTGGACGGGCCTGACGTTGATCGGGCTCGACGATCTGGAGGGCGCGCGGGCCGTGTTGATGCGAGGACGGCAGGTGGGGGGCCTGGGGGTGGTCGCCGCCACGGTCCGCCGCGCGTGTGCCCAGCTCGCCGACTACGTCGATCGTTCCGTGCTGCTCGCGCATCCCGATCTCGATCCCGCCCTGGCGCTGCGGAAGCAGGGGGCGATCTCTCGCGCGGTCGCCGTCTACCGCCGGGTGCTCGCAGAGACTCCCAACGATCTCTATGCCAGTTACTGGCTGGGGGTCTTGACGGCCGTGGCGGAGCGGCCGCGAGAAGCCGCCCCGCTGCTCGCGGTGGTCTCCCGGGCCGTGCCGGCCGGCCCGGATGCGGCGATGGTCAACGAGCTGCAGCACTATCTGGGGGGGCGATGACTCGGGATCCCGGGCCCGCCCATCGCCGGGGCCGCCACGAATGGTTGGGGATTCCGGACTGGCTCCTCCTGGGGCTGGCGATCCGGACCCTGCTGCTCCCCTTCAGCCACCCCTGGGACCTGCAGACCTGGTACAACGTCTTCGTGGATCTCGCCCACAACCATTCGCCGTACGAGACGATGCGGTACCTCACCTACAGCACGCGCTCGCAGTGGGGGCTGCTCCCCCTGGAGATCGATCGGCTGTTCCCGGTCAGCAAGGCGCTCTACTACGAGTATTACGCCTATCCCCCCCTGCCGTTGGTCGTCTATTACCCGCTGGCGAAGCTGTACGCGCTGTTCGCGCCGCTCCACTATCAGTTCGTGGTCCAGGGGGCGCTCGCCGCCCATCGGGTGCCGCTGCTGTTTTTGGTATTCTTCAAGGCGCCCATCTTCGCCGGCGGGATCTGCGTGGCGCTGGTCCTGCGGCGCCTCGCCGGCGAGCGGCAGGCCCGCACGTTCTTCCTCAATCCGCTGGTGATCTTAGTGAGCGCCGCGTGGACGATCGAGGATATCATGACCGCCTTCGTCGTGCTGGCGCTGTTCCTGTTGCTGCGGAAGCGGGACGGGCTGGCCGGGTTCGCCCTGGCGTTGGGGACGCTGACCAAGTGGTGGCCCGGCATCTTGTGGCCGGCGGCCGCGCTCTGGCTGGTGCACCAGCGCGCCCCGGGACGCCGGCAGGCCGCCTTTCACGGGGTGTTTCTCCTCACGCTGGCGGCAGGGATCATCCCCTTCTGGGACGGGATTCGCTTCGTGGCCCAGTTCCAGGCCCTCCGCCCCGGGCAGAATATGACCCCGCACATCTTGTTGTACCTGCTCGCGCAGTTCCATCACATCGATGCCGGGTGGTACGACTACGTCCTCTCGCCGTACGTCGGAGCGATCACCCTCCCGCTCGCGCTGGGGGCGGCGTACCTGGTGCAGGTCCGCCGTCCGCTGCCGTTGCCGACGGCGGCGGCGCTGACCGTCGTTGCGTTCTTCCTGGGATCGAAGATCGTCAACGAGCAATACGTCGTGCTCTTGCTCCCGCTGCTCCTGTGGGAGGAGGCGGAACGGCCGTCGGCGGTGAAGACGTTCCTGTTTCGGGCGTTCTACGCCCTGCCGTTGACCAACGCGATGCTGAACGTTCCCTTCATCGCGTTCGTCCTGCCGGTCTACCTGCAGTTCGGCCGACCCGACCTGTCCGCCGCCTACGGACTGGGCCGCGCGTTTCCGCTGGGGCTCCACGCGGCCGTCCTGACACTGCTGGCGTTTGCGTTCGTGGGACTGCTCTGCTACGCGTGGCGGGTGCTCACCCTGGAGGTTCACGATGAAGCGGTTCCTGATCCAGCACATCGACCGGATCTTGATCGTGCTCGGCTTGAGCTTCCTCCTTATCCTGTCGGTTAGAACACTCCACAACCTCGCGGACCTGGCCGCGGTCGAGGCTCCCCAAGAACTGCGTCTGGGGAGCGGGGACCTGCAGGCGCTGTACACGCTCAACGCCGGGATGAACAAACCGGCGATCCTCGATCGTCGGGGGGACGCCCTTATGGAGTTCAGCGGGTGGAACTCCTACGCGGACGTGGACGGGGTGTCCGCGGACCTGTGGAGCCACGGCTTCAACATCGAGCTGGATCGCCAGCGCAACCGGGCGTTTCTGACCTGGTCCTCGCTTCCGCTGCGGCAGAGCGATCCCCAGGAGCGCCGGATGCGCCGGTATCAGCTGGAGCAGGTCGTCACCCTCGAGGGGAGTCAGGCCGTCGTCGAGTATTACATCATTCCGAATGAACCGGTCCGCGACGCGCGGCTCACGGTCGGCCTGTACCACTGGTACTATCACGCCCTCAGCCCGTCCAAGGACGGGTTTGTCTTCTCCGTCACCGACCTGACCCGTCTCGAGGCCGAGGAGCGCTTGCAACCTCGGCGGTACACCCCCGCCCGGGTGGCCTTCCTGACAACGCCGGAGGGCGTCAGGACCCTGACGAACGAGTTTGGCGTGTACGCGATCGAATCATCCTATCGCCTGCACGCTCCCCGGCTCTATGAGCGGACGCTGCTGGCCAGGATGAGCGTGGCCGTGAGCGGTGAGACCCCTGGAGGGCACTGAGGCGGGTCGGGGGCCGCCTCCACCGACCGTAACCATGACGGGGGGACCCCGCGAGGGCCCCCCGTCGGGTCGAGCGCACCCTATGGCTTCGGCATCACGCCGATGTCAAACACCTGGTTGTAGTAGATGAACTGCTCGTTGAGCTGAATGATGAACCACAACCCGAGTTTGTCGTACAAAAGCTCCCGCGTCTTGGACTGCGGATTCTCGATGACTTTCGAAGGCGCCCCCAGCACCGCCCGAACCTGCGCTTCCGTGCTGCCGATGTGGAGGCCCTCTCTGGTGGCGTACCGGTTGTCGTTCAGCACCCACATCCGCTCGACCGTGCCGGTCTGGGAGATGCGCGCCCCGATCCCCGTGTTCTTCGGCGGCTCGAACCACCGGTACACGGCCGAGCCGTCGGGCGCTTTCTGGGCTCCCTTGCTCGGTCCGATTTTCGCCTCAACGTCTTTCACGGTCATGCCCAAGGTGAGAGGGCCGATTGCGCGCCCCGGCTGGATCGTGTAGACCTCCGCGAGATCCAGATAATTCGGCTGCGCGGCCGGTGCGGGCTTCGGTGGCGCCGGAGTCGATGGCGGTGGCGTTGGCTTTGGCGCTGGAGGTGCCGGCGGGACCACGGGTGGGGGAGGCGGCGTGGGCGCCGGTGGTGCCGGCGGGACGATCACGACCGGGGGTGTGGGAGATGGCGTGGGTGCCGGCGGGACGACCGCGGCCGGGGGGGTGGGAGGCGGCGTGGGCGCCGGCTGTGCCGGCGGGACGACCGCGGCCGGGGGCGTGGGAGGTGGCGTGGAGGCCGGTTGCGGATTGCTGGCCGTCGCCGGTGCAGATGGGACGTCGAGCGTGGCCGCGGTCAGGATTGGTTTGACCATCCCCGACGGCGTCGCGTACCCGATCCCCGGCTCAGCGATATTGAGCGCCCCGCGGAGGAGGCCGACGATCTCGCCGTTGACATTTAGGACCGGGCTCCCATTCAGCGGGGCGTCCTTTGCCGCGACCAACAGCAGTCCGCCCCTGATGTCGCGGATCTTGCCTTCGGTGGCCACCTGGGCCTTGGTATCTTTCCCCATTTCCTCGATGCTCGGGTACCCCAGCACCAAGACCGTGTCGCCCTGCTTCAACTTGCTAGAGTCCCCCAGAGGCAGCGGGTGAACGTCCGGCCCCGGCAGGGAAAGCACGGCGATATCATTGGTGAAGTCGGCTTCCAGCACCTTCGACTCCATCCAATCGGCGGACTTCGGAAATCTGAGCAGGATTCGGCTGCTGCCCTGGACGATGTGGTTCGCCGTGAGGACCAAATGGTCGCCGGCGACGACAGCCGTCCCCGAGGTCGGAGGGCCGCTTTGGTGCTCGACAAAGACGATCCCCACGCTCGGTTGGGCGTTCCTGGCCACGTCGGGGTGCTGCAGGATCCCGAGACCGGCGATCGCACCGAACAGGCCAAACAGCACCTTTAACAGGATCGGTATTGCCATCGTCCTTCCTCCTTGCGGGTAACGAATGCCCCCTCATGGCGAACGATCAGTTTCGCCTTTAGCTATTCGAGAGACCCGCGAAAATCCTGCGAGTCCGATACGCGGACCTAGTGAATTCCTTCCCCTTCAAGTTGACCGAGCGGGTGCTGCGGCCTTCATCTAAATGAACGAATTCGGTGCCGGCCGGTTGACCGCACAAATGTTCGGAGGCGCCCGCCGATGTCGCCGCCCTCCCGGCGAGGCCGCCATGATGGCGATGAGGGCGGATGGATGCGATGGAACGCGCGGGGCGCTCAAGGATCTGATGTTTCCTATATAGGAACAACTGCCACTATGGCCACAATTCCACTATACGCCCGGAACCCGCTGAGATCTCATCGTGCCGGAGGTTCCCGAGGGGAGGAGCCGGCTCCAAGGAATCGAGGCGGCAAGGGCGAAGGGATAGCTGAGGCACGCGTTCACGAACGTCTGGCGTCAACCCAATGCGTGGGTCTCGAGATGGGCGATAGCTCTGAGGGATCGGAGGTAGGCGTGGAAACATTGGAGCCCGAGAATTCCCGGCAGGAGAGCGCTGGCATCGAACAGCGGAAGATTCGCGTATTCATCGTCAGCCGATTCTCGCTTTTGGGGCGGGTCTTGCAGTTGTTGCTCGAGCAGGACCGCGACATCGAGGTCCTCGGGTACGCCGACACCGCTGGTGAGTCGTTGGCGGCGGTGGAAGCCGTGCATCCCGATCTTGTCGTGGTGGAAATGGATGCCCGCGTCGATGAGGAGGTTGACCTGCTGAAGATGCTCAAGGCGGCCTCTCCTGAGTCGCGCCTGGTGGTGATCTCGGCGACCCCGATCGAAGAGGGTTACCGCCGGATGTCCCAGGTGGGGGTCGCGGGTTATCTGCCGGACGTCACCAATCCCGAGCACTTCGCGGCGATGCTGCGCTCGGTGTACGCCGGGGAAATAGGTGCCGCCTTTGCGCTCCCCGGCCCTTGGACTGCGGCCCCGGCGCCGGCACAGCGCCTCGGCAAAGATATCCCTGCGCTCACTCCCCGCGAAGCGGCAATCGTCCGAGGCATCGCCGAAGGGCTCAGCGACAAGCAGATCGGCCTGCAGCTGTCCATGGCCGTGAGCACAGTGCGGATTCATATCCGCTCGGTCTATCAAAAGCTGGGATTGCGCAATCGGGCCCACGCGGCCGCGTACGCCGGCGCCAACGGATTGGCAGAGAATCCGTCGCCGTCCTCGGCATCGACGTGGGCTCCGGAGCGGGCGCAGCGCAAGGAGCCTGCGGGAAGCCTCCTCCTTCGGTCACCCACGTCAGCGGCCCATTTCCTAACGTAGCGGAGGCCGGGTCCAAGGTGGGCAGTCGGCCCGTTCTCTCCGTCCTTTAAGCTGGCGCAGGGCCCCCCTCCACGCCTAGGAGCAACTCTCCACGGACAGACGTTCGCACCATGCCAAGGTCCTTCGCTTGCTGAATGGCGTTGCCCGCTTGGTGATTTCCCCGCCAACCCGCATCCGGTAGGTCGGTTGAGAGTCTGTACTGGTCGATCGGATGGACTATGTGATGATCCACATTGGGATCAAATTACGCCAACATAGATATCAGTCAAGACCAACATAATAACTCGAAATAAGACAATCCATCTTCAAAGGGCGATTCATATGATCCCCTCACTGGTATTTAGACTGCGGAAGGGCAGTTACGTCCCCGCATTGCATCTACTCCAAGACAAATTACGCAGAATCGGTGTGCGTACTGCGCGCGGAAGGAGGTGCCGGGCCGATATGAGTTTAGGACTCGATACGATGAGTTCCGGACTCGGTTTAGGACCCTCTACTTAGTGAATAAATTATCGGCTCGATAGCGCAAGTGCAGTGTGATGATGTTTGTTCTTCACCGCAAGTGCTTTGCGGCAATCGAGGAGGTGGTAGTGGGTGGGTAATGGTCGCAAGCGGCGAAAGGCAAGAAGTCCTCTGTACTTCTTCGTGACCGTGTTTCTTGCAGTGGCGGTGCCGATGTTCTACATCGGGATAATCCCCGCCGCGCATGCGGGGAATGGAAATGCGGCGGCGACCGGGACGACTGGTGCGCCCGGCTTGGGGAATAACGGCACCTTGCCGGGGAGCGGCAGCGGCACAGCGACCGGCGGGAGCAACAACGGTGACGGCGGTGCGGGCGGCGCCGGTGGAAATGGAGGGAGCCAAACCAACGGCGGCAACGGCGGCGATGCGGGTGAAGGTGGCGTCGGCGGGGACGGTGGCGGCGGCGGGAATAGCGACGGGAATGGGAAGAGCAATGGCGATGGCGGGGCCGCGGGGAACAGCAACACCAACGGCGGCAACGGCGGCGCCGGCGCGGCGACGGGGAATGGGGGGAGCAACAACGGCAATGGCGGCAGCGGTGGCACGGGTGGGGCAGGCGGGGACTCCAGCATCACCGATGCGACGAGTTCGGCCGGGAACGGGGGCGATGGGGGCAAGGGCGGCAAGGGCGGGAGTAAGAATGGGAATGGCATCGGCGACGGCGATGGCGGGGCGGGCGGTAGCGGCAACGGTACCGCGACTACGAGCGGCGGGAACGGCGGGGCCGGCAGCGGGACGGGCCAAGGCTCCGGCAATAACGGCAACGGCGGGAATGGCGGCAACGGCGGGACTGCGGGGAGCAACAACGATGCGACGGGCGGTTCCGATGCGGGGAATGCGGGCGAGGGCGGCGCAGGCGGTAAGGGTGGCGGCAAGAACGGCAACGGGATCGGTCGGGGCGAGGGTGGCGACGGTGGGAACAGCAACTCCTCCGGTGGCAACGGCGGGGCTGGCACCGGTACCGGCACGGCCGCGGGCGGGGCAAGCGGCGGTGGCACCGGTGGCGGCGAAGGCGGTGGGG
>DATEHM010000267.1:0-5844 GCA_035279545.1 bacterium
GGGTCGCCTCGGCCGCCGCCCAGACCTTCCAGCTGATCAAGGGGATGCCGCCCGAGGTTACGCCGGTCGGGCAGTTCTATCAGGTCTCCAAGAACTTCTTCGACCCCACGGTGGACGTGGCGCGGTGGACCCTGGAAGTGAAGGGGCTCGTCACAAAGCCGCTCAAGCTCACCCTGGACGAGCTGAAGAAGGCGGCCCCCCCCATCGAGCGCTACCAGACCTTTGAGTGCATCAGCAACGAGGTGGGCGGCGACCTGATCGGCAACGCGCGGTGGAACGGCGTGCGCGTGAAGGACCTCCTGGATCAGGCCGAGGTGAAGCCGGGGGTGAAGACGATCATCTGGACCGCCGCCGACGGGTATAAGGAGTCGATTCCGCTGGCCGTGGCGATGGACCCGCAGTCCATGCTGGCCTACGAGATGAACGGCGCCCCGATTCCACAAAAGCACGGCGCGCCGGTCCGGGTTCTGCTGTTCAACCGCTACGGGATGAAGCAGCCCAAATGGCTCACCTCGATCGAGGCATCGGCCCTCGAATACAAGGACGTCCGCGGCTACTGGGAGCAGCAGGGGTGGGACCAGGAGGCGATCGTCAAGACCAACAGCGCGTTCCGTGTGGAGACCAAAGACGGCGACGCCCTCGCCCTCGGCGGGTGGGCGTTCGCCGGCAACCGCGGGATCTCCAAGGTCGAGTTCAGCCCCGACGGCGGCAAGACCTGGCTGGTGGCGGTCGTCAAGGAGGCGATGGGACCGAACACCTGGCAGTTCTGGTCGGCGATCTGGACGCCCCCGAAATCCGGCGAGTACGCGATCAGCGTGCGCGCGACGGACGGGAAGGGCGCGCTTCAGCCAGCGAAGCCGGAGCCGACGCTGCCGGACGGCGGGCAGGGATATCACACGGTGAAGGTGCGCTTCGGCTAGCGGACCCGCGGCCATCCGGACACGAGAAGGGACCCGGGGATGCCCGGGTCTCTTCTCGTCGTGCGTGGGCCCGATCCCCGTTTCTTGGCATCGCCCGCACCCGGTGGGGGCCGCGCGCCGGCGGCGGGCATTCCAGCGGCTCCGGGGCCTCACCGCGCGCCGACGCCGTGCCGGAGATGAGGCCGGGCAAGGAATTTCTCCGGTCCGCCCCCAAGAATACCTTCGGCGATGCGCGCGTTCACGGCGGGGGTTCCCACGGGGAGATGAGCGGGACGGACCGAGGCGTCTCTTCCGGAGACCGGCGTGACCGGCCCCCCCGCGCCGCCCATTCGGACCGCGCGCAGGTGTCGCTTCGGCGTTGGTGAGCGCGCGTCTCCGCGTCGGGCGGGTGCGCAGACTTCCGGGGATCCGGGCGCGCTCGCGTCGGATCGTCACCCTCCGTGATGCGGACGCCGGCATCCTGCGGCGGCGCAGCCGGCCGGTTCGCCTGGTGGACCGCGCCGTCCGGCAGCTGGTCGCCGATATGCTCGCCAGCATGCGCCGGGCCAACGGGATCGGGTTGGCCGCTCCTCAGATCGGCGTGCCGCTCCGCGTCGTGGTGATCGACATCGGCGGCGGGCCGCTGGCCGTCATCAACCCGCGGATCCGCCGGCGGGGGGGCAGCGTGGTCGGGACGGAGGGGTGCCTCAGCATCCCGGGGGTGTACGGGGACGTCCGGCGCGCGCAGCGGGTTGAGGTGGAAGGCCGGAGCATTCGCGGCCGGCCGATCGTTGTGAAGAGCGAGGACCTATTGGCCCGGGTGTTCCAGCACGAGATCGACCACCTGAACGGCGTGCTGTTCGTCGATCCCGGACGCCTGCTGCGGTGGCGGTGGCCGGGTCGCCGGCCGCGCGTCGTCCGGCGAGGGCGGTGATGCGGCGATGCCGATCCGGCACTTCACGCTCGGGGAGGCCACGGATCTCCTGCCCGGGCTTACCCAGATGCTGACCGCCCTCCGGCGCCTGAGGGACGAGGCGGTGGTCAAGAAGGCCCAGCTGGACCTCCTCTGGAAGCGCCTGGGA
This sequence comes from bacterium, assembly GCA_035279545.1. GTDB lineage: Bacteria > Sysuimicrobiota > Sysuimicrobiia > Sysuimicrobiales > Segetimicrobiaceae > Segetimicrobium. The sequence goes on from DATEHM010000267.1 coordinate 1,982, forward strand.
GAGGGTGAGCCGGTCCTGGGCGCGCTGGCCGACGAGCAGCGCGCCCTGGACGCGATCACCGAGCGGCTGGTGTCGCTCGCGGGCGAGATCGAATCGACGGGGTGTGTGTTGCGCGATCTCGACACTGGGCTCGTGGACTTCCCCTTTCGCGCCCGCGGGGGGGCGACGGTGTTCCTCTGCTGGCGGGTGGGAGAGCCCGCCATTGGATTCTGGCACGGCCCCGATGAGGGCTTCGCCGGGCGACAGCCCATCACCCGGCTCCCCCTGGATCAGACATGAGCACCCAGCCATCGGCCCCCTACGATCTGATCGTCATTGGCGGGGGGCCCGCCGGGTACGTGGGGGCGATCCGCGCCGCCCAGCTGGGCCTGCGTACCGCGCTTGTGGAGCGGGAGAAGCTCGGCGGAACCTGTCTGCACGTGGGGTGCATCCCGACAAAGGTGCTCCTGCACACCGCGGAGCTGCTGGAGGCGATGCGCCGGGCGGATGAGGTCGGCATCGAGGCGACCGGCGTCTCCCTGAACTACGCGAAGCTGCGCCGCCGGATGGAGCGGGTCGTCGCCACCAATTTCCGCGGGGTCGAGTTCCTGATGCGCAAGCACGGCATCGCCGTGTTCCCCGGCCACGGCCGGGTCGTGAACCCCACCGGCGTGCGTGTCGCCGCGACCGACGGGTCCGAGGTCCACCTCCACGGCCGGCACATCTTGCTCGCCACCGGATCGCGCCCCCGCAGCCTGCCCGGCGTGGCGATCGATAACCAGCGCGTGCTCGACAACGCGGGTGCTCTCCGGCTCCCCGAGGTGCCGCGGTCGATCGCGATCCTGGGGGCCGGGGCCGTGGGCACCGAGTTTGCCAGCCTCTTCGCCGCGTTTGGCGCCGCGGTGACGCTGGTCGAGCTGATGCCCACGATCCTGCCGCTCGAGGACGACGAGGTGTCCGGGGTCGTGGCGAAGGCGCTCGGCCAGCGCGGCGTCACGATCCGGTCGGGGACCGCCGTGGTCGGGGTGACGGCGCACGCCGGCGGCGTGCGGGTCGCCCTTCGCGCCGGGGCGGTGGAGGAGGTGGTGGAGGCCGAGTACGCGCTGGTGGCGGTGGGGCGCGCCCCCATCGTCGAGGAGCTGGGCCTCGAGGCGGCCGGGCTGGAGCCCGGCCGGGGCGGGATCCCCGTCGACGCGCGGATGCAGACCGCGGTCCCGTCGATCTTCGCGGCCGGCGACGTCACGGGCGGACTGCTATTGGCGCACGTGGCGTCGGCGGAGGCCACCGTGGCCGTGGAGGCGGTCGCGGGGCACGTCCCCGCGGCGCTCGACCCGACCTTGATGCCCCGCGCCACCTACTCGATCCCGCAGGTGGCGAGCTGCGGCTTCACCGAGCGAGAGGCGCGCGAGCGGGGGTACGACGTCGCGGTTGGCCGCTTTCCCTTTGCGGGCAACGCGCGGGCCGCGATCCTGGGCCACCGCGAGGGGCTCGTCAAGATCGTCACGGACCGCGCGCTCGGCGAGATCTTGGGGGTGCACCTCGTCGGTCCGGAGGTAACCGAGCTGCTGCCCGAGGGGGTGCTGGGAAAGGCGCTCGAGGCGACGGTGCTCGAGATCGGCCAGGCGGTGCACGCGCACCCCACGCTCTCGGAGGCGGTGAAGGAGGCCGCCCTCGCCGCGCTCGGTCGTGCGGTGCATGCCTGATCTCTCTAGGGCGACCTCGGGGTGCGGTAGGATGGGAATGGGGTGGGGAGGAGCGGCTCGGCCGGGTGGGGAAACCAGGGCGAGAGTCCCACGCGGCATTCGGTGCACGGGGGAGGCTCCATGAGCGCAAAGGAGACCAGAACGGTCAAGACTCGCGTCTCCCCGAACACGGGCGAACCGAGCGCCGCCCAGATCCTCGAGATGTACTACTATCTCTGCCTCGCCCGCGCGGTCGATGAGCGCATGTGGGCGCTCCAGCGGTCCGGCAAGGCGGCGTTCATGATCTCCGGGCAGGGGCACGAGGGCGCCCAGGTCGGCGCGGTGTACGCGCTGGACCGGGAACGTGACTGGCTCGTCCCGTACTACCGCTCGGTGGCGGCGGTGCTGCTGAAAGGGATGCCGCCGGAGGAGATCTTTCTGATTCAGCTCGGCCGGGACAGCGATCCCAGCAGCGGCGGACGTCAGATGCCGGGTCACTACGGGCACTCCCGCCACAAGATCTTGTCCACCAGCAGTCCGGTCGCCACCCAACTGCTCCACGCCGCGGGGATCGCCTATGCGGCGAAGGTGCGGGGGACGGGGGAGATTTGTCTCGCCGTGCTGGGCGAGGGGGCGACGAGCGAAGGAGACTTTCACGAGGCGCTGAACTTCGCGGGGATTCACCGCCTGCCCGTGATCTTCGTCGTGGAGAACAACGGGTACGCGATCTCGGTCCCCCAGAGCAAGCAGATGGCGGTGGCGAACGTCTCCGCCCGGGCGGCCGGGTACGGGATGCCGGGGGTGACCGTTGACGGCAGCCACGTGCTCTCGGTGTACGCCGCCGCCAGGGACGCGGTGGCGCGCGCCCGGGGCGGAGAGGGGCCCACCCTGCTCGAGGTCAAGGTGCCCCGCCTGACGGCGCACAGCAGCGACGACCGCCAGGAGAAGTACCGCAGCCCGGAGGAGCTGACCCACGACCGGGAGCGCGACGCCGTCCACGTCTTTGCCGCGGAGCTGCGGGAGCGGGGTCTCCTCACGCCCGCCCGCGAACAGGAGATCCGCGCCCGCATCCAGCGCGAGGTGGACCGCGGCACCGAAATCGCCGAGGCGGCTCCGCTGCCGGCCCCGGCGACCTTCACCCGCTACGTCTACGCCGATCCTTCCGACGCGCCCCGGTAGCCGTGGCCGACAAGCGATTCATCGACGCCATCCACGACGCCCTCCACGAGGAGATGGCCCGCGATACGTCCATCGTGGTTCTGGGGGAAGACGTCGGGCGGAAGGGCGGCGTCTTCGGGGTCACCGAGGGGCTGTGCGAGGCGTTTGGGGACGTCCGGGTCATCGACACGCCGCTCGCGGAGTCGTGCATCGTCGGGGTGGCGATCGGGATGTCGGTGAACGGCCTGCGGCCCGTCGCGGAGATCCAGTTCGCGGATTTCATCCATCCGGCGTTCGATCAGATCTTGAGCGAGGCGGCGCGGATGCGGTTTCGCTCCAAGAACGACTTCGGCTGCCCGATCGTGATCCGGGCGCCGTTCGGCGGCGGGGTCCACGGCGCGCTCTACCACTCGCAGTCGATCGAGGCCTTCTACGCGCACATCCCCGGGTTGAAGGTCGTGGTCCCCGGGACCCCCGCGGACGCGAAAGGGCTGCTCAAGTCCGCGATCCGCGACCCCGATCCGGTGCTGTACCTCGAGCACAAGAAGATGTACCGGTTGCTGCGGGGGGAGGTCCCCGACTCCGAGTTCACCGTGCCGATCGGCCCGGCCGTGACGCGCCGGGCGGGGCGGGATCTCAGCATCTTCGCCTACGGGCTGATGCTGCAGGAGTCGCTGGGAGCCGCGGAGGCACTGGCGGGCGAGGGGATCGAAGCGGAAGTCGTCGACGTGCGGACCCTGCGGCCCCTCGACACGGCGGCGATCCTGGCGAGCGTCGAGCGGACGAGCCGCGCGCTGATCGTCCACGAGGACAACCGGTTCGGCGGCTTTGGGGCGGAGATCGCGGCGACGATCGCCGAGGAGGGCTTCCGATTCCTGGACGCCCCCCCCACCCGGGTGGGCGGTCCGGAGGTCCCGGCCGTCCCGTTCTCCCCGCCCTTCGAACAGTGGTTTATGCTCTCCGCCGAGAAGATCGCCGCCGCCGCCCGCGCGTTGGTGGCCTACTAGCCCCCGCGGTCGGGAGGAGTCGCAGATGCCCACCGAG
>DATEHM010000268.1:0-7878 GCA_035279545.1 bacterium
CCCATGCCGACGAGCCCGTAGGCGCCCGACGGTCCCGTGATCCCCGGAAGCGCCTGATGCATCAATTGCCCGTAGGCGCTTCCGAGCATGGCCCCCATGAACAGCGACGGCGCGAATACGCCCCCGGATCCGCCGATGCCGATGGTCAGGCTTGTCGCCAGGATCTTCCCAACCAAGAGCGCGAGCAAAAACCAGAGCATGTAGTTGCCGCGGATGGCCTGTTCCAAGACAGGGTAGCCGACACCGTACATCTGCGGAAGAGCCAGGAGGAGGAGGCCCAGGACTATGCCCCCCACCGCCGGCCGCAGCCATTCGGGCCCGCGCCAGAGGCTGTCGATCAGGTCCTCGGTCCCGTACAGGACGCGGATAAACGCGAGGCCGACTCCAGCAGCGAGGAGACCGAGCCCCGCGTAGAGCGCGTACTCCCAGAGCGAGGTCAGATGAAACGGCGGCAGCGCGAGGAAGGGATGGGCCCCGAATGCCGCCCGCCCGATGATATCCGCGAGCACCGACGCCAGTACGACTACACCGAAGGATTCCACCTCGAAGTCCCGCAGAATTAACTCCAGGCCGAAGAAGACCCCGGCGATCGGCGCGTTGAAGGTGGCGGAGATCCCCCCGGCCGCCCCACAAGCGACCAGGAGCCGCAGGCGCGATTCGGGCACCCGCGCGATCTGCCCGAGCGTAGAGCCCAATGCCGAGCCGATCTGGACGATCGGCCCTTCGCGACCGACCGAGCCGCCCGAACCGATGCACAAGGCGGAAGCGAGAGACTTGATCACGGCAACCTGCGGCCGGATCCGGCCCCCCCGCTCGGCGACGGCGAGCATGACCTCCGGAACGCCATGCCCCCGCGCCTCACGGGCGAACCGTTCGATCAGGATGCCGTAGATGAAGCCCCCGACCACGGGGGCCAGGACCACGAACCAAGGGCCGAGATGCGGGGCAACCGGATTCGGCGCGTGCCCGGCGGCGCTGTAGTCGTCGTGCCCCGAAAAGACCCTCGTGAACTCTAGAATCAGATAGCGGAACGCGACGGCGCCGAGGCCCGCGCCGGCGCCCACGGTCAGGGCGAGAACGATCAACCCTGTCGGCGTGCCCCGGAGGCCGTCATAGAGCCGCTGGAGTGGTCTTTCGGGGATCTTCACGACAATATCCCGAGGCCACCACGCGCACGCGCGGCGAACGATGTTCACGGGCGTGCGATCCCTCCGAGGAGCGCGTCCAACGCCTTGCGAATGTTCGGCCACCGGAAACCGGTAGGATCGAGCCCGGCGTGCAAAGTGAGCCCGTCGCCAAGTGCGAGCAGAATCGCGGCAAGCGCGTTGGCCGGGATCTCGGTCAACTCGCGGGCGGCCACGGCCGAGGTGATCCATTCGCGCAGCACCTCGCGGCGGCGCCGGACGCTGGCCGAGAATTGGGCTCTGACCGCTTTCTCTGTCAGCATCGCCGACCACAGGTCAGCCCGCACCTGAACCCGGGCCGGATCCTCCCCCCGCTCCAGCACGGCCCGGGTGAACCGCCGGAGCCGTTCCACACCGTGGATAGGTGTCGCTCCGAGCTTGTCAATCATCGCATCCAGGCCCGCCGCGTCGTCCTCCAGCAGCGCAAGCATCAACGCCTGCTTGCTCTCGAAGTACCCGTAAAAGCCCCCTTGCTGAGGGCGGCCTCGGCGCAGACCTCGTCGACGGTCAGGTCGCTGAAGCCCCTTCGCGCCGCGCACCGCCACGCGGCCTCGATGATCTGGTTACGGCGCTCCGTGCGCACCATTGGCGTGATCCGCGGCATAATGAGCGGGGCCCTCGTCCTGTGTCCCATGGACCGCGTTGTACTGGCCGAGAAACCGACCAGTCAGTTTTTATTCTAGCTTGAGTGGCCACCCCGAGCAAGGCCGCCCGCAAGGCAGTACAGGCCAGGTAAACCCGGTACAGACAAGAACAGCGTCAGAAGGGACTGAAGAAGCAGGCGCCGCTTCTGAAAGGGGGGCAGTCTGATGTTCTTCCCCGCCTTTTTTAACGCTGGCCGAACCCGCTCAGTTCATGACCTTCGGTGATTTCCTGGGGGCGCGGTAGCCGCGATGCCCAGTCCGACATGTCTAGGAAAGAGTTCAGTGAGGCATCCATAAACTGGTACACCTTGTTCATCTTTACCGACAGGGAGGCTCCGGCGCAGTGCGATTGTCGCTTACACCGCTGGGACTAGGGCGCCAAATCGGAACCGTTGCCGCCTTGGCCTCCATCTACTTCGTGGCGGCAAAACTGGGCCTAAAGCTCGCCTATTTTCACCCAAGCGCCACACCCGTTTGGCCACCGACGGGCATTGCCCTCGCGACTCTCCTCCTGATCGGCTACCGTGCGTGGCCCGGTATATTCCTCGGTGCATTTCTGGCCAATCTGACCACCGCAGGAACCGTGTGGACGTCGCTGGGCATTGCCACGGGGAATACACTGGAAGGACTCGTGGGGGCATACTTGGTGCGCAGATACTCCAACGGGAGCAACACCTTCGATCGCCCGCCGGACATCTTCAAATATGTCGTGTTCGCAGCCGTTGTGGGTCCGATTGTCAGCGCAACCATCGGCGTGACGAGCCTGTCGCTTGCCGGGTTCGCCCCCTGGGCGGAGTATCGGCCGATCTGGCTCACGTGGTGGCTCGGCGATGCCTCGGGAGCGCTTATCGTCGCGCCCTTGATCGTGCTCTGGAGCAACCATCCCGATCTCCGTTGGGACACCAAAGCGGCCCTTGAACGCGCGCTCTTTCTGGTGACACTCCTCACCGTGAGTTGGATTGTGTTCAGTGGTATGTTCCCGTTTGAATACTTGACTGTGCCGTTTCTGGTCTGGGCGGCCTTCCGGTTCGACCAACGTGAGACCGCCACTGTCATTGCCCTCCTGGCCAGTCTCGCCGTGTGGGGCACGATCAAGCATCTCGGGCCATTTGTCGGCGCAACCCCCAATGAGTCGCTCCTCTTATTGCAGGCCTTCATGGGCATTCTGGTGCTGGTTGCCCTGCCGCTGGCCGGTGTCGTAGCAGAACGCGAGACTGCCAGCAAGGCGGCTAAGCACAGGAGCGAGGCGAGTTTTCGACTGATGTTTGCCGGTAATCCGTTGCCCATGTGGGTGTATGACAGTCAGACCCTCCGCTTCCTCGAAGTCAATGACGCCGCGATTGCATTATATGGCTACTCGAGAGACGAGTTCCTGGACATGCGGATCACAGACATACGCCCATCCGAGGAAGTCAGCCGCCTGCAGCGCTATGTCAGTAAGGAGCGTCCGCGCCTGCGACATGCGGGCGAGTGGAGACATCGGACGAAAGATGGGCAGCTGATCTATGTGGAAATCAGTTCTCACGATCTCCAGTTTGCTGACCATCCTGCAGTCCTCGTGGTAGCGAAGGACGTGTCCGACCGGAGACGATCTGAGGACGCTCGTCGGGAGAGCGAGGAACGTTTCCGCGAGTTATTCGAGAACGCCAACGACCTTGTCTATACGAGTGACCTCGAGGGCCGTTTTACCTCGGTGAACGAGGCCGCCGAGCGCGTCACCGGGTACACACGTGACGAACTGCTGGCGATGGGTACTCCCCAGCTCCTAGCGCCAGAGTACCTGGAACCTGTCCGTCAGCAGGGACAGCAAAAAATGGCGAAGGGGAGAGCCACCTCATTCACTATAGAGATCGTGGCGAAGGACGGCCGGCGAGTTCCATTGGAGGTAAGTACCCGGCTGATGTATCGGCAGGGGAGTCCCATGGGAATCCAGGGAATTGCGCGTGATGTTACCGACCGGAGACAGGCCGAGCAGGAGATTCGCCGACGTGCCGCTCACCTGGAGACTTTTAACGCGATCATCACCTCAGCATTCTCAGCAAGCGACCTGTCCACATTGCTGGAGACGACTGTGGATCTGACCCTTAGGGCCTTGGGGGGTGAGATGGGGGGGATCTGGGCCGGGAGCGCCCACGTCGTCCGAGGGATGCCCTCAGAGGTCGGCCCAGCGATTCAGCGCGCGGCGGAGGTCGCAGGACACGCGGTGCGCGGCCCGGAGGCCGCCGATGACTGGCAGAGTGCAACTCCGCCTGCAGCTAACGCGCTGGCCACCGTAATGGGCCAATTTGGGATTCGGGCTTCGATCGTCGCCCCTATTCAAACGGAGGGCCGAGTCATTGGAGGTATCGCAGTTACATCGGCGCGGCCTCGGACGTGGTTGCCTGAAGAAGTGATGTTGGTCGAAACTGTCGGGAAGCAAATAGCGGGAGCGGTTGAGCGGCTACAGTTAGCGCAGATGACACAACGTCGTGCGCTGGAGTTGGAGACTTTCTATGATCTCAGCCGCCGGCTGCGGGCGGCGCGCGGCGTCGATGAAATGTACCCCATGATCGTCGAACACGCGATGCATCTCCTGGCAAGCGAACACGGGTCCCTTGCGCTGCTTAACGCAGATCGCGCGTCGTTCACGCGTGTCTACACAGTTGGCGTTTCCGAAGAGAAGTCAGGTTCGACCTTCCCCGTGGAAGGCACCCGGTCGGGACGAGTAGTACAGACAGGCGTCACCTTCGTGACCAAGGATTTCAGAAGGGAATCAGTTCCCGCATGGATGGATGCGTCACACTACGCCGGATATGGGCCTCTCATTATCGTCCTGCTCCGATCGGAAGAGGAGATCATTGGCACTCTCACCTTGGCCAGGAGAACGACTCATGCCCCGTTTACCGAAGAGGAGGTACACTTGCTGGAAGGAATCGCCGAACTCGCCGGGACGGCGATTCGCCGCGCCCGTCTCCACGACCATCTTGAGCAATCATACCTCGAGATGGTGCTGGCCCTGGCCCGCGCGGTCGATGCGCGCGATAGCTACACAGCAGATCACAGCGAACGCATTGCGACCCGTGCTGTGGCGATCGCCCGAACCCTGGGCTGCCCAGTGATTGAGGTGCAGGACATTCATTGGGGTGCTCTCCTGCACGACATTGGCAAACTGAGTGTGCCGGACAACATCCTCCGGAAACCCGGCCCGCTCACTGACGCTGAGTGGGACATCATGCGACAGCATCCCGTGGTGGGTGAGGGGATTCTGCGGTCGGTTGAACGAATGCGCAATGTGGCAACACTTGTTCGGCACCACCAGGAGCGATGGGACGGTACCGGCTATCCCGATCGGCTTTACGGCGACGAGATCCCGTTGGGGGCGCGCATCTTGGCTGTCGCCGACGCCTATAGTGCGATTACCGATGATCGAGCATACAGCAAGGGGCGGAGCCTGGAGGAAGCGATCACGGAGATCCGGCGGTGCGCCGGAACCCAGTTCGACCCCCGCGTGGTTGAGGCGTTCTGTCGAGTGGCCAAGGTGGAAAGGATTGACGTTCTTGCGCTAAATGACCAAGGGCTTCATCCTATTGGGTCCGCGCTCGAATCGCTAGCCACGGGTATCGTCCGTCCGTTCGCACAGACTCGACAATTTCGACAACTCGTTCCTGCAATGGTCGATGTGGCCAAACGTCTGTTGCGCCCCCTCGATCTCACGGCTGTCCTCGATGAGATCTTGGGTCAGATCCAGGAGGTCTTTGGATATCCGATCTGCGCGATACTCTTTATCGATGCGCAGAGTCGGGAGCTCAATTTCAAGGCCCAGCGAGGCTATGACCCGGACGTGGCGAAGACCATGCGCCTCCGGATCGGCGAGCAGGGGATCGCTGGGTGGGTGGCGCGTCACGGCCGTGCGTACTACGCCCCCGACGTGCGCCAAGACTCGCTGTACGTATCAGGCTCACCAGCTGCCCGATCCAATGCCGCCTATCCGCTCGTCGTTGATGATCAGGTCATCGGAGTGTTGGATGTCGAGAGCCCGATCGTGGATGCGTTCCCAAAGGAGGTCCGTGAACTTCTCGAGGCCTTTGCAGCCCTGGCCGCGCTGGCCATTCTTCGGGCGCAGCGAGATGAAGACCTCAATCGGTTGGCTCTGACGGATGGGCTTACGGGATTGGCCAATCACCGGGCATTGTGGGACGCGTTAGAGCGTGAGGTCGCACGAGCCATGCGAGGCGCCCGCCCGGTATCCGTGGTCATCGTGGAAATTGACAAGTTTAAGCAAATCAATGATTTCTTCGGGCACTTGGAAGGAGACACGATCTTACGAACGGTTGCCGACGTTCTGAAAAAGAACAGCCGGGCTATGGATCTTCCTGCGCGCTTTGGAGGAGATGAACTGGTGCTCCTCCTGCCGGATGTTGCGAAGAAGGCGGCGGTCCAGATTGCCGAGCGCGTCCGCCATTACGTCGAGGAGATCCCTATTGGGGGCGGAACCCGACTCACGGTGAGCGTGGGTTTGGCGAGTTTGCCTGAGGACGGGGAAACCGCGAAAGCACTCATCGAAGCGGCTGATCATGCGATGTATGAGGCGAAGCATGGCGGGGGGAACCGCGTTCACGTCGCTTGACCCCGTCAGTAAAACCCGTTGCTTGTGCTTCTAGGATCCCGGGTCGGGCAGCGCTCGCCTCGTGCCGGTGCTGGACGACGAACAGTCCCATGTTCCGTCTCCCCTGTGCTAAGAACCCCTTTCCCCTCACACCAGATAAGACGATCCATGCGATCCTGGCCGCCGGAACGCCTGAAGATCGAGGTGGTGATCGATGAAGCAGGCCATGCGGTAACTCCTCATCGTGCTGACCGCTAGTCGCGCCTCCATGTTAAACATCGGCTAGTGTGATGTCCCGGTGATAGCTATACAAAGTCGCTGGAGCTTGTCCAGGATCGAATCGGCTGTAGCGGTCCACACGAACGGATGGCAGTGACGGTTGTAGCGATGAACGAAGTCATCGATTCTCGCCACCAAGTCGCCGACGCTGCGGAACGTGCCGCGGCGGATAGCCCGCTGGGTGATGATGTTAAACCAGATCTCCACCTGGTTGAGCCAGGAGGCATACGTCGGAGTGTAGTGCACATGGAAGCGAGGGCGGGCGGCCAGCCAGCGCCGGACCTTCGCCTGAGGTTGCCCCGGTTTCGGCGTGCCCAGTAGCGGGACACCTGAGAAAGGAGGTGGATCGGCGAGACGAGGTGACCTCGCGCAAGATCACACCGACCAGCCAGTGAAAGTCTGGCCCGGGTAGGGACCAGGCCGCCCGGTAGCTGACGGCCGCCGCTAGGCGAGAGCCGACCGGCGAAGCGCCGTGACAAAGGCCCTTTAAGGGGTCGAGCAACTCACCAGTCCGTAACATCACGTGAAGCCTGCCGCGTCGACAGGTCAAGCCCCCCGCAAGGGGGACCAAAGAGGAGCCGAGCCTGGCAAAAACGGGCGAAGGCCACGGACGGCGCGAAGCGCCTGGGAATGCAGCGCCCACGAACCTCTCGGCGTAAGGGGCTCGGAATGGTGAGAGGGCCGGTGTGAAAACTGGGGAGAGCCTCCTCCGCCCGGCGGCAACGCAGCCGCCGGAACGTGGTCTCCTATAAGCCGCAAGGCGAAATGGAGATCAGCGGAGAGGCAGTCGGAGGGGAGCATACGGTACCGATGACGGCGACGACAACATAACGCGCCCGAGGGAAGGCTCCCTGCCTTGTCCACGCGTCCTGGTGGAGGTAAGAGCGGGTGAATGCCGACGAGGCTAACCACACCGCCCGTGCTCACGCACGGGCCCGTACTCGACAACTCCAGCGGGCGCTGTATCGGGCCGCCAAGGCGAGCCCGACGCGACGATTCCACGCGCTCTACGACAAGATATCCGATCCGGACATCTTGCAGAGCGCCTGGGAGGCTGTCCGAGCCAATCGCGGTGCCCCCGGAATCGACGGCGAGACCATCCAGGCCATCGAGGAACGGGGCGTCGCAGTCTTCCTCACCGACCTGCGGAGGGAACTGCAGCAAGGGATGTACCGACCGGCGCCAG